>CAWUUC010000236.1:0-4580 GCA_963924905.1 uncultured Paracoccaceae bacterium | reverse complement strand
GCAAAATCGGTCTCCTTGACCGCGCGCGAATGGGTCTTGCTAGAGGCATTTTTGACCAAGCCAAAACAATTATTTTCCAAGGCGCAACTGGAGGAACGACTTTATTCCTTTGATGCCGAGGTGGAAAGCAACACAATCGAGGTGCATGTCAGTCATCTTCGCAAGAAACTGGGCGCTTTGGTGATCTTGACGGAACGTGGCATGGGCTATCGGTTGGGCCAATCATGATCAATTCGATCCGCTTTCGCACTGCTTTGGCCTTGGGCTTGGTGGTCACGCTGTCTTGGCTTGGGGCTGCCGCCGTGACCCAACGGATTCTAGCCAAAGAGATGAACGAAGTGTTTGATGCGGCTTTGCAAGAAACGGGTCAACGTATTTTACAACTTGCAGTGATAGAGGTTTTGGGCCGCGATGAAGACGGGATTAGTCAGATTGTCACCGCCCTAAATGACGGGCGCGAATTTTATAACTATGTCGTCCGCAACGATCAGGGGCAGGTTTTACTGGCCTCGCATACGGCAGATTTGTCGCAGTTTCCCAATCTGGATATGCGCGGATTTCGTGACGGCACAGAGGCGCGGTTTTACCAACAGGCGGCTGTCCAGGGCACGATCATCTTGACCATCGCAGAACCTTTGGCCCATCGCAGCGAAGTGGCACACCAAATCAGCCTTGGGCTGGCATTGCCGCTTTTGGCTGTGATCCCCCTTAGTCTGTTGGGGATTGCGACCAGTTTGGGAATTGGTCTGCGTCCTTTGGGACAATTGCGAAAACAGTTGGAACGGCGTGATGCGCGTGATCTTTCCGCCCTAGATACAAGTGGATTGCCATCGGAACTGCGCCCCATTGTCGTCAGTGCCAACCGTCTGTTGCAGCGGCTTGAAACCGCATTTGAGGCAGAGCGCAGCTTTGCCTCAAATGCCGCACATGAATTGCGCACCCCTTTGGCGGGGGCCATCGCGCAATTGCAACGTCTGCGTCAACAAAGCCGCGATCCAGATACGATCCAGCGCGCCGACCAGATTGATGCAACCCTAAAACGCCTAACCCGTTTGTCGGAACGATTGATCCAATTGGCCCGCGCTGAAGGGGCGCAGTTGCTTGTCACAAAAGCCTATGATGTGCGGGTGATTTTGGATATGGTTGCACAAGATTTTTCGCGCGGTGCAGATGCGGGACGGTTGCGATTGGACTGTCCTGATCAGCCTGTTATGTCGGTGATTGATCCCGATGCGGTGGCCATCATTGCCCGAAATCTCTTCGAAAATGCGTTGCGCCACGGCGATGGGGGCGTTGTTTCGGCCAGTTTATCATCCCAAGGGGCATTGCAGGTGGATAATGGTGGGGACATCGTTGATGCGCCTGTTTTGGCCGCCTTGACGACGCGCTTTGTGCAATCCGCCCGTTCCACCGAAACCGATGGGTCTAAATTGGGTATGCAGGGCAGTGGCCTTGGCCTTGCCATCGTTGCCACAATCGCCAAGCGTATTGGCGCGCCGCTGCAGCTTTCATCGCCAATTCAAGGACAAAGCGGCGGATTTTCGGTGGTGATAGCCTTGGGCTGATCCATCGCGACCGGCGCGCGGCAATCTTGTCGTCATAACCTATGGCCCATGGGGCTGTTCACGCTGCTTTTGGCCAGCGGCGGTGCAAATCGTCAATCACAACGACATGGGCGTGATGGGGGCCATGATCGGCCAGATGGGGATGATCGGGCGCAAGGTCTGGATGTTGGTGGGCCAGCACGGATTGATCATCAACCGGCCATATCCGCAGGACGGCGATTATTCCAATGGTGCCAAAACCCGCCAAAACAAGTGCAGCCATCGACAGGCCAAAACTTGCCCCGACCCATCCAGCCACAGGATAGGCCACAAGCCAGCAGGCATGACTAAGGGCAAATTGCGCGGCAAAGACGGCGCCGCGATCTGCCTCGGCTGCCGATCTGTTCACGATCCGCCCGATTGGTGTTTGTGTCAGCGAAAAGCCAAATCCCATAACCGCCCAGACCGCAATCAACACGGTCAGATTGCCGATCAATGGCACTTGAGCGACTGCCAATACCATCAAAGCTGCCCCGCCGATCATAACCGTCCGATCTTTGTGGCGTTCAAGGATGCGGGGCACAGAAAAAGCCGCCAACATCGACCCCGCGCCAAACCCTGCAAAGGCCAGCGCCACCGCAGTTTCTGCCAGCCCCAGACGGGCCTGAACCAAGACGACTGTATTCACATAGACCATTGCGCCCGCAGCGGCGACCGCCGCCTCCATGCCCAACAAGCCACGCAGACGCGGTGTGCGGGCGTAGATGCGAATGCCTTTTGTCACATCACGCCAAAAATCGTTTTCTACTGCGCGGTTCTGCCGCGGCAAGTCAGTCGTTGCCACTAAGATTGCCGAGGCTGCAAACCCCATAACCGTGCCCAAAAACAGCACGGGAAAGCTGACCAAACTAAGCAACAGCGCCGCCAGCATTGGAGAGACGAGGTTCTCTAGATCCTCTGTCAGTCGCAACAGGGATAAGGCATTGGTATAATCACCCTCATCTTTTAAGACATCGGGGATGACCGCCTGAAATGCAGGGGTGAACCCAGCAGATGCTGCCTGCAAACAAAAGATCAGCACATAAATTTGCCAAATCTGATCGACAAAGGGCAGACAAGCGATGACGGCCGCGCGTATCAGGTCCAGTGCCACCAGAAAGGCGCGACGCGGCAGGCGATCTGCAATGGCCGCCACAATTGGAGCAAGCGTTACATAGGCCACCATCTTGATTGCAAGCGCGGTCCCCAGAACCGCACCCGCCGCCGCGCCCGCCAATTGCCACGCCAAAAGGCCCAGCGCGACCGTTGCCAATCCTGTCCCCAGCAGCGCGACCAACTGCGCGGCAAACAGGTGACGAAAGGTGGTGTTTTGAAGGATGCTGAACATCTATAGCAGCTTTGCCAGTGACTTCATTTCCGCCAAATCATGATCGCCCCCAGCGGTCACGCAATGGTCGATATGATCATGGATCAGGGTTCGCTTAGCTTCGGCGACCGCGCGTTCCACAGCGCGCAATTGCGTTGCAAGCTCAACACAGGGCCGCCCTTCGTCGATCATCTTTATCACCCGCCGTAAATGCCCCTCTGCGCGCTTTAATCGCGTGGCAATAGCGGGATGGCTTTGATGGCTGTGATGGTTTGACATGACAAAATCATAACCCCCCGGGGGGGATATCGCAACCACCTATTTCGCGTCTATCGTTATCCCGAAATCTGCGTCCATATAAGGTCTTATTGTCCGCCCTAACGGTGCCTGATGTTTGCGCCGCCTCTGTTATCGTCATCTGCGGTTGATCATCCGCATTTTGAATGACCGCAGTCATTGCAGGTCATACAGCCCTCTTTCATTTGTAAACCATAGGATCCGCAGGCGGGGCAGGCCGCGCCGCGCGGTGTTTGCCCTACAGCAATCGCCTCGGCTTTGGGATCGGATTTCAGGCCCAACCCTTCGCCCTCGATAAAGCCAATCGCGATCAAATGTTGTTCGATCACGCCACCAATGGCCGCCAAAATGGATGGGATATAGCGCCCCTCCATCCATGCGCCACCACGGGGGTCAAACACAGCCTTAAGCTCCTCGACCACAAAAGAAATATCGCCACCACGGCGAAAGACCGCCGAAATCATCCGCGTCAGGGCTACTGTCCACGCAAAATGTTCCATATTTTTGGAATTGATAAACACCTCAAACGGGCGGCGATGGCCTGCGATGATGATATCATTGATGGTGATATAAAGCGCATGCTCAGACCCTGGCCATTTGACCTTATAGGTCGATCCTTCCAACGCCTTTGGACGATCCAACGGCTCAGACAAATAGACCACTTCGCCCGATGTGACGGGGGCTGGCGCAGCCTCGGACACGGACAAAACCGACCCTGTCACCGCATTTGGGCGATAGGTCGTACAGCCTTTGCAACCCTGATCCCATGCCGCCATATAGACCTGTTGGAAATCATCAAAGCTGATATCCTCGGGGCAGTTGATCGTTTTCGAAATGGAACTATCGATCCATTTTTGTGCTGCTGCTTGCATCCGCACATGATCCAATGGCGGCAGGGTTTGCGCGTTGACGAAATAATCGGGCAGAGGGGTATCGCCAAACATCTCGCGCCACATGTTGACCGCGTAATCGACCACCTCTTCTTCGCTGCGTGATCCATCTTTTTGCAGGACTTTGCGCTTGTAAGCATAGGCAAAGACAGGTTCGATCCCCGAACTCACATTGCCTGCATAAAGGCTGATCGTCCCTGTGGGCGCGATAGATGTCAAAAGCGCGTTGCGGATGCCATGCGCGCGGATCGCATCGCGCACATCTGCGTCCATGCCTTGCATCGCACCCGATGCCAGATATTTATCTGCGTCAAACAGCGGAAAAGCGCCCTTTTCGCGGGCTAGATCAACACTGGCCAAATAGGCGCTGCGGGCAATCGCATGCATCCAATCTTCGGTCTGCTGGGCTGCAGCAGGCGATCCATAGCGCAGACCCAGCATCAACAGGGCATCCGCCAGACCCGTGACACCCAGACCGATACG
>CAWUUC010000235.1:0-7096 GCA_963924905.1 uncultured Paracoccaceae bacterium | reverse complement strand
GCAGCACCACGTGTGTCGGGGGCCTTTGCCACCGCCAACCAATCGCCCAATCGTGGATCAGTACGCCGCGCATGCAAAACGCCTTCCAAGGCTGCCATCTCTTGACCACGCTGATCCGCCGCCCCTTCGGGCATCATGGTTTCTTGATCCCAGCCCAGACGTTCCATCACCTTTTCCAAGGCTTCGGTTTGCGCGACATGCGCCACCAAATTGTCAAACGCGCTCATATTTTACCACTCCGCAAGGTGCCTGCCATTGGCGCAATGGCCAAATGTCGTGCCCGAATAATCAAAACCCACATGATAACGGCCGTGATCTGATGGCTGATCGCCAAATGAACCTGAGCAGCAGATAGGGCTGTCACAATTCCCAAGATGATCTGAACACCAATCACCGCCATCACAAAATGAAAGGCCAAACGGGTCGCAGCATAAGGCGACTTGCGCCCCCGCATCCAAACGATCACCGCAAAGATCGCCAAAAAATAACCCGACATCCGATGCATGAATTGCACCAATCCGGGATTTTCAAAAAACGCGTGCCAGACGCCACCACCTGATGGGACATAAAATGCATCTGCGGGAAAGAATTGACCATTCATATCAGGCCAAGTCGGAAAGGCTGTTCCCGCATCAATCCCCGCCACCAATGCCCCTAAGACGATCTGCAAAAATGCAAAATGCATTAGGCCCGTGGACATGGAAAATAGCTTTCCCTCTCCCGCGCGGCGCGCGGCCATCAAATCTACATCAGATCGCCCCAACACAAAGACATGATGGGCAATCAGACCCAAAATCACAAAGGCCAAGCCAAGATGCGTGGCAAGCCGGTAAGAGGCAACATCCACCATTGCCCCCGTCAAACCAGAAGATACCATCCACCAGCCAATCGCCCCTTGCAGACCGATCAAAGCTCCGATGCCAAATAGCCGCCCTGTCCAACCATTTGGAATCCGCTTTGCCACCAGGAATCCAAAAAATCCAATTGCCCAAACCAGGCCAATCATACGGCCCAACTGTCGATGTCCCCACTCCCACCAAAAGATCGTCTTAAACTCATCCACCGACATATGACTGTTTTGCAGCTGATATTCTGGACTGGCTTGATATTTTTCAAACTCAACCGCCCAATCGGCGGCATTTAGCGGTGGGATCGCCCCAGTTACAGGCCGCCATTCGGTGATCGACAAACCAGAATCCGTCAGACGGGTCATCCCCCCCACCGCAATCATCACGGCCACCAGTAAAAACAAGACTGCCAACCAGATCCTGAGGCCCCCGCGCGCATCTTGAACCGCGATCAACCCGCCTTTGGGTGCTTGCACATGGGCCGCGCCCACCTCTTCAAATAGCTTGCGTTCTTTGGCCATGATCTTGCCCCTTTGATTTGGCCGAACATTAGGCCCAGCCATCGCCCCCTTCAAGGCCCAGCGCCAAAATGCCACCCCCTTCTTCTCTTTTCAAATATCCCGGGGGTCTGGGGGCAGCGCCCCCTGCCTAGTCGCGATCTTGCTGGCGCAATGCATAGGCAATCTGGCGCAGCATCCCGTGAAAGGTCTGCACTTCAGCCCGTGTCAATCCCAACCGCGTCCACATATTACGCAAGCCCTCTTTCATTCCCGATACTTTTTCGGGTGGATAGAAAAATCCCGCATCTCCCAAGCGCTGCTCATAGTGATCGCCCAGTTTTTCCACCTCTTGCGCGCTGGCAAATTCGGTGCGTGCCATTTCATAAATCATATCGGCGACCACTACGGTTTCACGCCGCCATTCATACCCCATCAGCAAAACGCATTGCCCAAGGTTCAGACTGGGAAACGCTGGGTTTACAGGCACCGTGATGATGGCATTGGCGCGCACAACATCGTCATTTTCTAAGCCTGCCCGCTCTGGCCCAAACAAAACCGCCACTTTTTTGCCCGCGGCTATCAGCGCTCGCGCATGGATCATTGCCGCTTCGGGGGAATATATCGGCTTGGTCAATTCGCGACCCCTTGCCGTTGTGGCAAAAACGAAATCACAATCGGCCAGCGCTGATGGCACATCTTTACAAATCTGGGCATGATCCAAAACACGCCCCGCCCCCGAGGCCACGGCCACGGCAGCAGCATTAGGCCAGCCATCACGCGGATCGACGATCCGCATGCGGTCCAAGCCAAAGTTCAACATGGCCCGCGCCGCTGCACCAATATTTTCACCCATTTGGGGCCGCACCAGAACAAAGACAGGGGGGATCATGTGCGGCGGGGTAACATCTGGCGGGGTCATAATATACCTCTGGCTGCGTTGATGCGCTTACTACGCTATACTGACCATTCAAACAACAGCGCCGGTTTAGATGGCTGATGATGACAATTTGGCAGATATTTGGCGGACAGGGCTTTTTAATGACAAGAGATCAGGGCGATTTTGCGTCATGGCCATGGGGTTTGTAAAAACTCTGCCGCCGAAGTAGCCATTCTTTGCGCCATGCGCTATGACAGCGCCAAATGCCAAAGGAATGCCCCATGACGGAACGCGCGCAAATCACGCTGATCACCCCACCTGCCTTTGATCTGGATATATTTCCCGATCAATTGGCCGCCGTTTTGGATGGGTATGACATCGCCTGTCTGCGCCTGTCTTTGGCCAGCAAAGACGAGGATTTGATCGCCCGCGCCGCAGATACCTGCCGCATGGTCGCCCATGCGCGCGATGTGGCCATTGTGATTGATAATCATGTGATGATGGTTGAGCGCCTTGGGCTGGACGGTGTCCACTTGACGGATGGTGCGCGACAGGTCCGAAAAATTCGCGAAACCTTAGGTGGCGATGCGATTGTCGGCGCTTTTTGCGGAATCACCCGCCATGACGGGATGAACGCGGCCGAGGCAGGGGCTGATTATGTTGCCTTTGGTCCTGCAGGGGCGACTGCCTTGGGCAACGGCGACAAGGTTGATTTCGATTTGATCGAATGGTGGTCCCAAGTGATCGAAGTGCCGGTAATTACCGAAGGTGCCTTGACCCCCGATTTGATAGCCCAATTCGGCCCTGTCACCGATTTCTTTGGCATCGGCGAAGAGATTTGGAACACTGATGCCCCCCTGACTGCACTAAAGACTTTGCTTGCCCCCATGGGCTGATCGCACCGCGGCCTCCGCGGCGGCAGATAGGTCTTTGCGCGTTGGATAATCGGCCACGCGCAATGGTGTATGAAGCGTGATCATCACATTTCCTTGCGGGATTTGGGCCAAAGTCGTGATCAAATGCGGCGCAAAATCCATCGCGCCATACCATCCATAAAAGCGCGGGTCTTTGCCCAAAGGGGCACGATAGGTCACAGTGACGGGCTGAACCCACATATCGGTGGGCATGGAAAACAATGCGGCAAAAAGCGTGGGCTTAAACGGCAGCATAAAGGTGCTGTCGGTGCTGGTGCCTTCGGGAAAAAATAACAAACGATGTCCTGCATTCAAGCGCGCTTCGAATTGCGATTGTTGGCGCTTGGCCTCGGTCGTTTTGCGGGTGATAAATAAGGTTCCCGTTGCCCGCGCCAACGCCCCGATAAAGGGCCAAGTTGACACTTCGGATTTGGCGACAAAAAACACCCGTTGCGCGGCATTCAGCGTGAAAATATCCAACCAAGAGGCGTGATTGGCCACAACAACGCCCCTGTGGCGCATAGGTTCGCCAAACACTGTCACCCGCAGCCCCATAATCACAAGGCAAGCGCGACAGACCGCTTGGACTAAATACGGTGTGACGGGGCGCGCATTTCCGACAAATAAACGCTCACCCGCGCGCAAGACCAATAAAATGAGCATCCCGCCAAAGCACAAAGTTGCTATGGGAATCGCACGCAAGATCGCCAGAACCCAACCGCCTAGATTAGGGGGGGGATGGTGCAATTCAACGCTCATTTGCGGGTATAAAAGGCGCGGTGGCGGGCGCTCATCGCGTGGGTGTCCATGACCACACAAACATCCGTAGTATTAAACGCATGATCAACCCAAGCCCCATCCCCCACATAGCCCCCCAATCGCAAATACGCCTTAATCAAAGCTGGGATTTGCGCTGACACCGCGCGTGCATCCACCTGATCGATCGGCATTTGCTCCATTTGAACGCGCGATGGCGCACAAGCACTGACGCGCAATGCAGGCGGGGCAAGGTGCTTGTGATGTAAGTAAGACAAGGGTTGCGCTAAGGCCGCCATATCGGTTCCGTGAAAAGAGGCGGGGCCGAACATCACCTCAACCCCATGTTCAAGAACATAGTCTGCAACGCCATTCCACAACAGCAGCATCGCCGTGCCCCCGCGAAAATCGGGATCAACGCAAGACCGCCCCAGTTCCAACAGCTTGCGCCCAGATGCCCTCAGCGTTGTCAAATCAAACTCGTCTTCAGAATAAAACTGTGCGCCCTGTTGCAATCGATCAGACCGCAGCAAACGATAAACTCCGACCACATCGGCCAAATCTTTGGCTGATCGCGTTGGATCGATCAACAACAGATGTTCAAAAACTGCGTCAAAAGGGTCAATTTCCAGCCGCTCTTGGTGATCCACCATCGCACCTGATGCGCCCAATTCCTCGACAAAAACCCGATAACGCAGCCGTTGTGCCGCCCGCAAATCCCGCGCATCTTGCGCCAGACGCACCACCAAGTGTGTATCACCGCGTTCGGTCATCGCCAGTCCTTTGATTAGCTTGGCCGTCACATAAGTCAGCCCCCAAGCAATCACAAGATTTTTGCACAAATTGCCGTAATCGTGTTAACCTGCAATTAACCAAACACTGGCTTACTGCGAGAAATCGCGTTGGAGCACCACTTGGTCCAGATCAATAACCACTTTACCTGCATGTTCGAAATTAACGGTCGCACGACCATTTATGCTGGATTGAACCTGCCCCAATCCCCATTCTGGGTGGTTTGGATGACGCACCAGCATACCCGGCTCTAACAATATTCTCATCATTCTCCATTCAGGATCTTTATCGTGCCAAATTTTGCACCACTTGACCCACTTCATCTGGCCGCATTGGTTTCATCGCGCCTATGTCATGACCTTATCAGCCCAATCGGCGCCATCGGCAACGGGGTAGAATTGATGATGATGGATTCTGCGGGCACCTCTGGCCAAGAAATGGCCTTGATATTGGAAAGCACTGGCGCTGCGAATGCGCGGATTAGTTATTTCAGGATCGCTTTTGGTCTGTGCAGCCCAGATCAACGGATCAGTCGCAGCGAGGCTGCGACAATCATCGAAGATATGACCATTGGCGGGAGGCTTAAGGTTGTCTGGGACAGTCCGCATGACCTAGCGCGACGTGACGTGAAACTGGCATTCTTGGCGCTGCTTTGCCTAGAATCCGCGCTGCCCCAAGGTGGCGCTGTGACTGTAAAGATGTCAGATACGGGATGGCACTTGGCCGCACATACCACCCGCCTGCGCGTTGATGCGACCCTATGGGACGCCATTTCAAACCAAGATCTTTACGGCGAAATCACACCCGGACAGGTCCATTTCCCCTTGATGACGCTAGAGGCCGCGCGCCAACATCGGCGCGTCATCGTAACAAGGTCAGAAACAGAATTGCATCTGACCTTTTGACACCCAATTTTGTCGCCTAAAGCAAATGGCGCAACCGCGATTGGATAAAAGGAATGATCCCCCATACCATCGAGACAACAATAATTGGCACCAAAACCAAGGTCTTTAAGGGCAGCGGCCAGTCAGCCGTGAACGGGCCCAATACCGCCAAACCCACGGTAACCAAAGGATAAACCCCACAAAACACCAATAAGGCAAACCTAAACTTTGATGGCGCGAGCCTGCTTTTCTGATCCTGCATATTCCATCTCACTTTTGTCATCAGCCGCGGATCGCGCCGTCGCCTGTCACCAAATATTTGAAACTTGTCAATTGATCCGCACCGACGGGGCCACGCGCGTGCATTTTGCCCGTGGCGATGCCAATCTCTCCACCCATTCCAAACTCACCGCCGTCGGCAAATTGGGTGGATGCATTGCGCATCAAAATGGCACTGTCGAGGCGCTGGAAAAACCGCGCACCAGTGGCATCATTTTCCGTCAAAATCGCCTCGGTGTGATTGGAGCCGTATTTTTGGATATGCGCAATCGCGGCATCAACCCCGTCGACCAATTTCACCGCAATAATCATATCCAAAAATTCGCGACCAAAATCGTCTGCCGCAGCTTGAACGGTTCCTGGTATTTTCAGCAGTTCACCCTCGGTGCGCACTTCGACACCCGCACGCATCAGATCCTCGATCAAGACGGCACCATGCTTGGTATAAAATTGCCAATCAATCAACAAACACTCAGCCGCGCCACAAATACCCGTGCGCCGCGTTTTGGCATTGATCACGATGCGGCGCGCCTTGTCTAGATCCGCGTCACGGTCGGCGAAAATGTGGCAAATGCCCTCAAGATGGGCGAAAACGGGCACTCTTGCCTCGCGTTGAACCAGCCCAACCAAACCCTTCCCACCGCGTGGAACGATCACATCAATAAACTCAACTGCCGCCAGCATTTCACTGACCATCTCGCGGTCGCGGGTTGGGATCAATTGGATCGCCGCTTCGGGCAGTCCAGCGTCGCGTAAACCGCGCACCATACAGGCATGGATCGCGGTCGAGGAGTGAAAACTTTCCGAACCACCGCGCAGAATCACAGCATTTCCTGCCTTTAGGCATAACGCCCCCGCATCAGCCGTCACATTCGGGCGACTTTCATAAATCACCCCAACCACACCCAAAGGCGTCGCAATCCGCTGAATATGTAACCCATTTGGCCTGTCCCATTCCGCCAAAACTTGCCCAACGGGATCCCTTTGTTCCGCCACGGCGCGCAGGGCATCCACCATGCTGCGAATGCGCGCCTCATTCAGCATCAATCGATCCATCATCGCGGGGCTAAGGCCCTTTTTCCCACCATAATCCAGGTCCAACGCATTGGCATCCATGATCACCTGACGCTGCGCCCAAAGCGCCTCTGCTGCACCAATCAAGGCGGCATATTTACGTTCAGAACTTGCATAGGCCAATTCTGCCGCCGCCAATTTGGCTTTTTGGCCAATCTCGCGCATCAACGCC
>CAWUUC010000234.1:0-4517 GCA_963924905.1 uncultured Paracoccaceae bacterium | reverse complement strand
CACCTTGGCTTTTTCGACCTGTTCAGGATTGGCCGCAATCAGGGCATCAAGCGCAGCTTCAATCGCGCCTGTATCCGTTACGGCCTTCATACCCCGCGCGGCCGCCACCTCTGCAGGGTTCCCCCCCTCGGTCCATAAGATTTCAAACAGATCCTTGGCCATTTTGCCCGTGATCTCGCCCTTGCCGAGCAGATCAAGCATACCGCCCAATTGCGCGGCAGACAAAGGACTGTCAGCGATGGTCTTAGATTCCTTGTTCAATCGTCCGAACAATTCATTGATCACCCAATTGGCTGCGGTTTTTCCGTCGCGTCCTGCAGCAACCGATTCAAAAAAGGCCGCCGATTCAAGATCAGCCGTCAAGACATTGGCGTCATAGTCAGTCAGACCGAAATCCGTCATAAAACGCGCCTTTTTGGCGTCGGGCAGCTCGGGCATGGTGGCGGCGATACCATCAACCCAAGCCTGTTCTATTTCCAACGGCAGCAGGTCAGGGCAAGGGAAATAGCGGTAATCATGCGCCTCTTCCTTGGACCGCATCGAGCGCGTTTCATTCCTATCTGGATCATAAAGACGGGTTTCTTGCGTGATCACCCCCCCATCTTCTAAAATCGCAATTTGGCGACGCGCCTCAACGTCAATCGCCAATTGGATAAAGCGCATAGAGTTCATATTCTTGATCTCGCAGCGCGTCCCAAGATGGCTGAAATCTTGGGTGGCTTGAAATTTCTCATATTGGCCAACGCGGCACACCGACACATTCACATCAGCGCGCATATTGCCGTTTTGCATATTGCCGTCACAGGTCCCCAAATAGCGCAGAATTTGGCGCAGTTTGGTGACATAGGCCGCCGCTTCTTCAGGACCGCGAATATCGGGGCGGCTGACGATTTCCATCAAGGCCACGCCCGTGCGGTTGAAATCGACAAAAGACATGGTGGGATCCATATCATGAATCGATTTACCCGCATCCTGTTCCAAATGGATACGTTCCACCCGCACCAGTCGCGCCGAACCATTGCCCAATTCCACCAAAACCTCGCCCTCACCAACGATGGGGTGGTACAATTGGCTGATTTGATAGCCTTGTGGCAGATCTGGATAGAAATAATTCTTGCGGTCAAAGGCGGATCGCAGGTTGATCGCGGCTTTCAGACCCAATCCGGTCCGAACCGCCTGTTCAATACAATACGCATTGATGACGGGCAGCATCCCCGGCATTGCCGCATCGACAAAGGCCACATTCGCATTCGGCTCCGCCCCGACTTGGGTTGAGGCACCTGAAAACAGCTTGGAGTTCGAGGCCACCTGCGCATGAATTTCCATCCCAATGACCAGCTCCCAGTCATGCTTAACGCCCGCGATTACCTTGGGTTTTGGCGTGGTATAGGTCAGATCAAGCATGGGAACCCTCGTGTCGATTGCTTTGCCCCTTCTTATCAGCGGGGAAGCGCAGGGCAAGGGGGGAAGAGGTCAGGCAGCCACAGCGTATTTCAAGGCAAGCGGTGCAGGTTGATCCAAAAAGATCACTGCAGGCGTTGGTGGCGTGGGTTGCATCTGGGCGCGTTTGGCAGCCCAAGGCAGCAGGATTTCTTCGTGTTGGGCGGCTTGGATCGCAGATTTCAGCCAGCGGCGTTCGGTCTTCATGATATTTCCCCTTTGGATTGGCAGTTCCTGACCCCAAATGTGCCGAAAGATTCGAGCGAGATTTGGGCGAGATAAAGGAAATATTAACTTAATTTCTGCAATGCGTTGATCCCGCAGGATTGCCAGCAACCAATTGAAAAATTTTGTAAAAATTTTTGGATTGCCGAGAGATCGGGGTGAATTTTGCGCCACACCACAACTTTTAAGGGATTTTGCCGCAATCCAGACAAAATCCCCAATCGATTTTATGCGTCCAACATACGCCCGACCATTTCCGATAGATTGCGCGAAAGATTCTGGCTGGTCAAAATGCGGCCAAGTTCGGTTTTTATCAGCGTTTGGCGCGAAATGTCATAGCGCGACCAGGATTCAAAACCGCTCGACATCCGCGCAGCCGTTTGAGGGTTGATTGGGTCTAATTTGATAAGCCAGTCAGCCAAAAGCCGATAACCTGCCCCTGATGCGTGGTGAAACCCCGCGTGATGACCTGTCAGCGCGCCCATGACCGCACGAAAACGATTGGGGTTTTTCCAATCAAAATCGGGGTGTTGTGTAAGGCGGTTGGTCAATGTGGCGGTCTGGTTAGGGTCGGAGAGCGAAATCTGAAGTCCAAACCATTTGTCCAAAACCAAACGGTCAAATTGCCACTTGTTATAAAATGCGGCCAATTCAGACTGACCTGACCCTACATTCAGCGCGGCCGCCAAACTGCCAAAACTGTCGGTCATGTTATCTGCCGCCGCAAAGGCTGTTTGCGCGTTGCGCGCACCATCCAATCTTGCCTGCAAAGTTAAGATCGCAAGGCGCAACGCGCGACGCCCTGCGGATGTCGCATTCGGAGAAAAGCTGCCTTGAGGGGCAAATTCTGACAAAAGCCCGTCCATTGCTGGGCGTAGTTTTTCAGCAAGGGACAAAGACAGAGCACGGCGTGCGGCGTATATCGCGGCAGGATCAGGGATATGGCCATTTGCCGCCAGATAAGCGGCCATATCATCATCAGATGGCAGGCCCAAACACAGCGCGCGAAATGCGGGATCCAACCCCGCATCTTGGATCAAAGTCGCAAGACCGTCCAGCAAGCTCGACTTTGGGGCAGCGCCCGTCAAGATCGTGTCCCTGAGGCTGTCATAGGCCAAGGCCCGCGCCGATTCCCAACGATTGAACGGATCTGTGTCATGGGCCAGTAAAAATCCGTGATCAGCCTGTGGCATCTCCAAGATGACGGGTGCGGAAAATTCGCGCAATGCCGAAAGTATGGGGCGCGCCGATAGGCCATGAAAGGCAAAACTTTGACTGGTTTTGGTCAATTCCAGAACAGTTGTCGGCACAACTTCATCGCCATTTGGCCCCAAAAGACCGATGGCCACTGGGATCACTTTGGGATCTTTCTGGGGCTGGTTTGGTGTGGGCGGATTGGTTTGGGTTAAAGTCACCGTAAAGGTGCCATTATCCCAATCCTCGGTCACCGACAGGCGGGGTGTGCCTGCCTGGAAATACCAACGCGAAAACTGGCTCAGATCACGTCCGGTGGTATCGGTAAAGACCTGTAACCAATCCTCAATCGTGGCAGCTTGTCCGTCGTGACGGATAAAATATAATTCAAGTGCCTTTGCATAAGCCTCATCACCAACAAGGCGTTTGAGCATGCCGATCACCTCGGCACCTTTTTCATAGATCGTGGCAGTGTAGAAATTGTTAATTTCAATATAGCTATCGGGGCGCACCGCATGGGCCAAGGGACCGCCATCCTCGCGGAATTGGCGCGCGCGCAGGGCCAAGACATCTTCGATACGTTTGACGGGTTTGCTGCGCAAATCGCCCGAAAATTGTTGGTCGCGAAAAACGGTCAGACCCTCTTTTAAACAGAGCTGAAACCAATCACGACAGGTGATGCGATTACCGGTCCAATTGTGGAAATATTCATGCGCGATGATCGATTCGACGCGGGCAAAATCTGCGTCGGTGGCGGTGTCAGCGCTGGCCAACACGGCCTTTGAGTTGAAAATATTTAGCCCCTTGTTTTCCATAGCCCCCATGTTGAAATCATCCACAGCGACAATGTTGAACACGTCTAGATCGTATTCGCGCCCATAAACTTGTTCGTCCCAACGCATCGAAGCGATCAGGCTTTGCATACCCCATGCACAACGATCTTGATCGCCATCGCGCACGTAAATATTCAGCGCGACATTGCGACCCGACATGGTTTGGAAAGTCGCGCTGTGGGCAAACAATTCACCCGCAACCAAGGCGAATAAATAGGCGGGTTTGGGCCAAGGATCATCCCATTCGGCCCAACCGTTTCCCGTCCCCATTGGGTTGCCGTTGGACAAAAGCACGGGCAAATCACCCGTAACGCGCACGAAAAAACGTGCCATGACATCGGGACGGTCAGGGTAATAGGTGATTTTGCGAAAGCCTTGAGCCTCGCATTGTGTGCAATACATACCGCGCGACATGTAAAGCCCTTCGAGCGCCGTGTTGCTTTGTGGTGAAATCTGCACCACCGTTTGCAAAACGAAGGGTCCGTTTGGCAGCAAGGCGGCAGGGATTGTCAGGCCTGTTTTGTCGGGGGTGATATCCAGTGCTACGCCATCCAGATGAATGGAAATCAATTGCAATTCTTCGCCGTCCAGCCGCAAATCACCCCCCGCATTGGCGGGGTTTGGCGCCATAGCAAGGCGCGCGGTGACACGCGTTTGGGTGGGATGCAACGCAAAGGTCAGATGCACCTTTTCGATCACATGGCTAAAGGGGCGATAATCTGCAAGACGGATGGGGGCGGTCATATGTATCTCCTTTGGAATAGTCGTCTCTTATCAAGGATCGATGTGCAAGAGGCCTTGTCGAATCGCGGCGGCTGTGGTGAT
>CAWUUC010000233.1:0-4915 GCA_963924905.1 uncultured Paracoccaceae bacterium | reverse complement strand
GCCAAAGCCCGTGCAGCGTCCATGTAAACCCGCGCCCAGTATCGCATTGTGGATCGCGCCGCGCATCGCCTGTCAGGGCGCACCAGTTCGATGACCATCCCAGCGACATGACATAATAATCAAAAGCTCCTGCCACATCTGCCCTTGCAGTTTGGCCAAAGCCAATCACCAAAATCATCAAAATTGCTTTATACATTTGCACTTTCCTTTGGACCGCAGTATATGGGCCTAGAATTCCCTAAAAGCGTGGAAGTCGCGGCCAAGGTCGCAGCCGTTTTTTCGGCAGAAAGACACTTGGGCCGCACTGCCACACGCTGGTTATATGTAAAGGAGACATCGGATGTCGAAACCCCTTATGGCGAAAGCCACCGCTGTATGGTTGGTGGATAACACCGCACTGACCTTCCGCCAAGTGGCCGATTTCTGCGGCTTGCATGAATTAGAAGTGCAGGGCATTGCCGACGGTGATGTGGCAGCAGGGGTCAAAGGATTTGATCCTGTGGCCAATAACCAGTTGGACCCGATTGAAATTGAGCGTGGCGAAAAAGATCCGCTGCATAAGTTGAAGCTGAAATTTATTCAATCCGCCGTGGGCGAAGAAAAGCGTCGTGGCCCGCGATATACCCCCTTGTCCAAACGCCAAGATCGTCCTGCTTCGATCTTGTGGTTGGTGAAATTCCATCCTGAATTGTCCGATGGAGCGATTGGCAAATTGGTCGGTACGACCAAACCGACCATTCAGGCGATCCGTTCGCGGTCGCATTGGAATATTAACAATATCACCCCAATCGATCCTGTGGCTTTGGGTCTGTGCCGTCAGTCGGAACTGGACACCGCTGTGCAGGCAGCCGCGCGCAAAAAGGCATCTGAGGGCACGGTTATGTCGGACGATGAGCGTCGCAAACTGGTATCGACCGAAGTGTCCTTGGGTCTGGGCATTGCCGGCAAGATGGATGAAGATGTCTCGGGTCTAACAGATGATCCGCGCGAAAAGACGGCGGCAGATTTCTCGGATGCAGATAGCTTTTTCAACCTGCCCGACGATGATGACGAAGATGAAGACGAAGACGATATCCGTCACTGAACCAAAAACCCTAGCAGCGATGCTGGGGTTTTTTCTTAGCCCAGCACCCGCGCAATGGCGGCGGCCAAAACTGGCACGGTGTGGCTGTTTAGTCCCGCTATATTGATTCGGCTGTCACCCACCATATAAATCCCTGATTCGATGCGTAGACGATCCACCTGTTCGGGCGTCAAACCCAATCTGCTGAACATGCCCCGATGGGTTGCAATGAAATCGAAACGGTTCGAATTGGTTTCGCGGCGCATAGCCTCGGCCAAGGATTGGCGTAAGGAAAGCATAGTCAACCTCACCTCTTCCAATTCCGCCATCCAATCGGCGCGCAAGGCGTCATCTTGCAAAATCATCGTCACAAGGCGGGCACCATGATCGGGTGGAAAGGAAAAGTTTTGCCTGTTCAAATAATTCAAATTGCCTTGGGTTATCGCCATATCACCGCCTAATGCGATCAAAATCCCTGTCCGCTCTCGGTAGATGCCAAAGTTTTTGCTGCAAGAGGCGGCGATCAGCACATTGGGAAAGGCGGCAGCGATTTTGCGGGTGGCCAGCGCATCTGCCATCAACCCATCGCCAAAGCCTTGGTAAGCCAGATCGACGAAGGGCAGCGCGCCCTTAGCCGCCAAAAGCGTGATCACCTGATCCCACTGATCCGATGTCAAATTGGCCCCCGTGGGATTGTGGCAACATCCATGCAACAAAACTGCGTCACCTGTCTGCACTTGGGCCAAATCGGCCAGCATCCCGTCAAAATCAATGTCACCGGTCAGTGCGTCAAAATAACGATATTCAGCCGATGCCATGCCCAGATATTTGATAATGGATGGATGGTTCGGCCATGTTGGGTTGGATAGCCAAATTTTGGCGCTTGGCGCGGCCATTTTGATCAATTCCAAGGCCTGACGAATCGCACCTGTTCCCCCCGGTGTGGCAACGGATGCCGCTCGATTGCCAAATCCATCGCCCAAAATCAACTGGATCATCGCGGCGTTATAGGCAGGCTCGCCCGCAAGCCCTGTGTAGGTTTTGCTCGTCTCGGTCTGCCACAACTGATGTTCTGCGGCCTTAACGGCGCGCATCACCGGGGTCAGGCCTGTAGCGTCTTTATATACGCCCACGCCCAGATCGATTTTATCGCGCCGCGGATCGTCACGATACATCGCAATCAGCGCCAAAATTTTATCTTGGGGCTGGGGTTTTAATGCGTCAAACATAGCTAACCTTTCGCGACGTCCAAATCATCATACATCCCCCATTCCGCCCATGATCCATCATAGAGCGCGTGGTTAGGGTGGCCGATGCGTTCCAGTGCCAACGATAAGATAGCCGCTGTCACACCAGACCCGCAGGTTGTGATCGCAGGCTGTGACAGATCAATCCCCAAATCGGCAAAGACGGCGCGCAGGCCATCCACGGATTTCATCGTGCCATCTGGCTTTAATACCTCGGCAAAGGGGAGGTTTTTGGCGTTGGGGATATGGCCCAGACGCAAACCCGCGCGCGGTTCTGGTGCATCGCCGCGAAAGCGTGCCGCCGGGCGGGCGTCGATGATCTGGGCAAGGTTTAATTTGCTGGCATGTGCCACTTGGGTGACATCTTTGACCATATGGTTTTGGCGTTGCGTTGTCATGTGGCGGTCGCGGATCATGGGGGGCAGATCGTCGGTCTCGCGCCCCTCGGCCAGCCATTTGGGCAGGCCGCCATCTAACACCGCGACATCCGTCTTGCCCATCAAACGAAAGGTCCACCAGACGCGGGGGGCTGAAAACATTCCCATTCCGTCATAGATTACCACCTGATGTCCATCGCCCACGCCCATCGCGCGCAAGCGCGACATAAATTTTTCAGGCGGGGGGGCCATATGCGGCAGGCTGGATCGGCTGTCGCTGATATCGTCGATATCAAAAAACCGCGCATTTGGGATATGGCCCGCGTCATATTCAGCGCGCGCATTACGCCCCATAGCGGGCAGATACCAACTGGCGTCAATCACGCGCAGATCAGGGTCGCGCATATGATCGGCGAGCCATTGGGTAGAGACCAGTGTTTTAGGATCATCCGTCATCAGCGATTTCCTTACAACGATAGCCAGCACCTATCCAAAAATCACCCTTTGGGCAAGAGATCGTGCTTACATCCCCTTGGCGCCCTGTTTCATGATCCGCGATTTTTGGCGGTCCCAATCACGTTTGGCGGATGTTTCGCGTTTGTCAGCAAGTTTTTTACCCTTGGCCACACCGATTTGCAATTTCACACGACCTTTTTCGTTGAAATACATTTTGATCGGAACAATGGTCATACCGTCGCGGCCCACCGCCGACCACAGCCGCGATAGCTCTTTGCTTGAGACCAGCAGTTTGCGGCGGCGGCGCTCTTCGTGGGGGAACATCGTGGCTTGCAAGTAAGGGGCGATATAGCTGTTGATCAGCCATAGTTCGCCGCCCTCGACCGAAGCATAGCTTTCGGCGATATTGCTGCCACCTTTACGCAAAGATTTCACCTCAGAGCCGTGCAGCATGATGCCTGCCTCTAGGTCATATTCTATGGCATAATCAAACCGCGCACGGCGGTTTTCGGCGATCAGCTTGGAATTGGGATCAGATTTTACGACCATGATTGGATGCAGATAATCACTTGGGCCTTATATGTCCAGAAGGGCGCATCAATGCGATCCCACAAGCGACGATCAACCCCGCCCCTAACAGCGTTACGGCGTCAGGCGTCTCACCAAACAAGGTCACGCCAAGGATCATCGCAAATATCAGACGTGTGTATCGAAACGGTGTGACTATGGCCACGTCACCCGTCCGCATCGCCGTCGTCAGCGCGGCGTAACCCAATGTCGCAAAAACTGCCGCCGCCAAGACAGCCGGCAATGCCGAGGCATCGGGCACGTCGTTTTGCGAAAATCCCATCACCAACCCGCCTGACAGCGCCAAAATCAAAAAACCCGCGCTGCCCAACTGTGCATTGCTCAAGTTCGGTTTGGCTGCTCGTGTGGCCAGATCGCGTCCCGCAAAGCCAATCATCCCCGCCACCGCAAACAGTGACAGCGGCGTGAAATCAGACGCACTGGGCCGAATAATTAAAATTACCCCCAGAAATCCAAGCCCGATCAATCCCCATCGCCGCGCACCCACCGTTTCGCTAAACATCAACGCCGCGCCCAAAACCACCAACAACGGCGTCGCTTGTAAAATTGCTGAGGCGCTGGTCAGCGGTGTATGGGTGATGGCAAGGGCGTAAAACACACGGCCTAGCATTTCAAACGCTGATCTGACGACCATGACCTTTGTAATCAAACTGCGCGGCAAGGCGGGAACCCCCGCCCGCCAAGATTGCACGCAAAAGGCTGTTAAACCAAAAAGACCAATAAAAACCATTATTTGACCGACGGGCACGCCACTTGCCGCATGTTTGATCAGCGCATCTTCCAGCGCAAATCCCCCCATTGAGGCAACCATAAACAGGCTGCCGCGCTGATGAGGGGTCACAAAATACCCGCATGCACCATTGCGGCGCGAATGCGATCTTTGGTCACGTCTGTCAGGCCAACCAAGGGCAAGCGCACGTCCGTGCTGCAATAGCCTAACAAAGACAGGCCATATTTTGCACCAACCAGACCTGGCTCAATAAAAATCGCCTCATGCAGCGGCATCAGTTTGTCTTGGTAAGCAAGGGCTTTGGTGTAGTCGCCTGCGAGGGTGGCGGCCTGGAATTCTGCACACAGACGGGGGGCGACGTTGGCCGTCACGCTGATGCAGCCCGTGCCGCCGTGGGCGTTGAAGCCCAAGGCGGTGTCGTCATTGCCTGAAAGCTGGATGAAATCGGCACCGC
>CAWUUC010000232.1:0-2715 GCA_963924905.1 uncultured Paracoccaceae bacterium | reverse complement strand
CTGCGATGCGCGAAGTTTATGTGACGGGGCGGATGCATAACCGTGCAAGGATGATCGTGGCCTCTTATTTGACCAAACATTTGCTGATTGATTGGCGGGTGGGGCAGGCGTGGTTTGCTGATGTTTTGACCGATTTTGACGCGGCAAGTAATGCGATGGGCTGGCAATGGGTGGCGGGCTGTGGCCCGGATGCCGCGCCCTATTTTCGCATTTTCAACCCTGCGGGGCAGGCTGAAAAGTTTGACAAAGACGGTCTTTATCGCCGCCGCTGGTTGGCCGAAGGCAGCAGCAACCCGTCCCGCGATGCGATGGCTTTTTTTGAGGCCGTGCCAACCTCATGGGGAATGTCGCCCCAAAATGCCCCAGCAAGACCTTTGATTGAATTGAGTGCTGGTCGCGCGCGTGCCCTTACGGCATATGGTGCAGCTAGATCTTGACCTTCGCAAATCACATGACACGATACGATCAGCAGAATCTTTGGGGTGGACGATGACAATTTTGACGACGACAGCAGGGCAAAAAGACTTGCCGCGCTATTTTTCGGCGGCTTATGCTGTGGCCAAACGCTTGACGCAAGGGCGGTTGGATTTCGTCATGCCAGATGGCCGCCGTTTTCGGATTGAAGGCAGCCAACCCGGACCTGTCGCGGAAATCACCATCCACGATAATGACGTTTTTGCCCGCCTGATCCGCGAGGGAGATCTGGGTTTTTGTGACGCCTATCTTGAGGGCGGCTGGTCGACCCCAGATTTACAAGCCTTTATGGATCTGGTGCATATGGGTAATAATGACGTCTATGACGGCTATCCCGGTCAAGGGCTGATCCGTGCCTTTGAACGTTTTCGGTTTTGGATGCAGTCCAATTCCAAAACCCAAGCGCGCAAAAACATTGCCTATCATTATGATTTGGGGAATGATTTTTACAAACTGTGGCTGGATGGGACGATGACCTATTCTTCGGCCATTTTTGCCACAGGCCAAGAAAGCTTAGAGGCGGCGCAGACGGCTAAATATGCATCGATGGTTGATCAGATGGGCGTCAAGGTGGGCGATCACGTTTTGGAAATCGGCTGTGGTTGGGGTGGGTTTGCGGAATATGCGGCGGGCACGCGCGGGCTGAAGGTCACAGCATTGACCATTTCGCAGGCCCAACATGACTATGCGGTGGCGCGGATCTCGGCGGCGGGCCTGTCGGACCGCGTCGAGATTAAGCTGCAAGATTACCGTGATGAGCAGGGCGTTTATGATGGCATCGCAAGTATTGAGATGTTTGAGGCGGTGGGCGAACGCTATTGGCCCACATATTTCAACACGGTGCGCGCCCGTCTGAAACCTGGGGCATCGGCCACGCTGCAAATCATCACCGTTGAAGATCGTCGTTTTGAAACCTATCGTAAAACCGTTGATTTTATTCAAAAATATATCTTTCCGGGGGGAATGTTGCCGTCACCTTCGGTGTTGCGTGAACAGGTCGAAAAGGCGGGTTTGTCGCTGGCGGGATCGATTGAATTTGGCAAAAGTTACAGTCAGACCTTGCGGCGTTGGCATGACAGCTTTACCGAAGCTTGGCCACAAGTGGCAAAACTGGGCTTTGATGAGCGCTTTAAGCGGATGTGGGAATTCTATCTGACCTCATGCGCCAGCACATTTGAAGGTGGCAATTGTGATGTGACGCAAATCACCGTCACGCGCAGATAAACGTTATGACGCAACACGATCCACTAGGCCGCGCTGCCCAATCTGGGCCGACCGTTTTGCGCCGCAATGCCCAGGCGGATGATGTAAAGGTCGTCTCGCAAGCCATTCCATATAAAGACTTTTTCGCCGTGTCAGAGACATATTTGACGCATCAACGATTTGACGGCAGCCAGTCTGCTGTGATCAAAAGAGCGGCCTTTATATCGGGGGATGCGGTGACGGTTTTGCCCTATGATCCGATCCGAAAGCGGGTATTGCTGATCGAGCAATTTCGCATGGGACCCTTTGCGCGGGGGGATCGTCAACCTTGGTCGCTCGAGGTGATTGCGGGGCGGATTGATGCGGGGGAATCCCCCGCAGAGGCGGCGCGGCGCGAGGCCGTCGAAGAGGCGGGGATCACCCTTAGAGATTTGCATTTGATTGCGGCCTATTATCCCAGCCCTGGGGCCATGGCGGAATATTTATACTCCTATGTGGCGATCTGCGATTTGCCGGATACGATTGCGGGCCTGCACGGCCTTTCGTCTGAGTCCGAGGATATTCGCAGCCATGTCATCGCATTGGATCAGTTGTTGGATTTGGTCAAAACCGGCGAGGTGAACACTGCCCCGCTGATTTTGACCGCCTTTTGGTTGGCGCAAAACGCGTTATAGCGCCAGTTTGACCCAAGCTGCGTTTTTCATCGATGAGCGCACGCAAGCATCCACAAAAGCAACACCCTCTAACCCTTCGCTTAAACCCGGGAAGGTCACGGCGGGATCACACAGGACGCCGTCGCGCCGCGCGATAATGGCGCGCGCGGCCTCAGAATAGATATTGGCAAAACCCTCTAGATAGCCTTCGGGATGGCCTGACGGAATCCGCGTCATGCGCGCGGCCGCCTCTGATGTGCCAGCGCCGCCGCGTGACAAACGGTAAGGGGGCGCGCCCAGTGGCGTGACGGTCAGGTAATTGGGATTTTCTTGCTCCCAAGACAGACC
The DNA here is from genome assembly GCA_963924905.1 of uncultured Paracoccaceae bacterium. Taxonomy (GTDB): domain Bacteria; phylum Pseudomonadota; class Alphaproteobacteria; order Rhodobacterales; family Rhodobacteraceae; genus Cypionkella. Next base: position 37 of record CAWUUC010000232.1, on the reverse strand, counting down.
CGCCTTGGTGCCAAAAACCCGCAGACGCAGGCCATTT
>CAWUUC010000231.1:0-6742 GCA_963924905.1 uncultured Paracoccaceae bacterium | reverse complement strand
AAGAACAAAATATCACTCGACGCTTGCCCCGTTGCACGCAGATAGTCACCCGCGCAAAACAAAAGTTCATATTGACCCACCTTCAAAGGCGTCATCATGGGCGCGTCCGTTCGACCATCAGCATTGGTCACAGTTTCGGCGATTTTTTCCAGTCCCTTGGACGTCACTTGGAAAAGAACAATTTTGACCCCCGCCGCAGGTTTTCCCCGCGCGGTGTCCAAGACATGGGTCGTCAATTTTCCCACCATGATACCCCCAGAGACACGCAATCAACCAAGGTGACCCTAGGGGTAAGGTTCGGCGGTTTCAAGCGGCAGTATGCCCTAAGATTCCAGCTTGTCTGATATGTCTTTCATGGATTTTTTGATAACATTTTCCACGAAACCAGCGTAACCTCATGAAAAAAGGAGTTAACATGGCCCGCTACCCTCGTGATTTCAAAGGCTATGGCGCGAGCCCACCCGATGCTGCTTGGCCCAATGGCGCAAGGGTCGCAATCAGCCTTGTGTTGAATTACGAAGAAGGTGGCGAGAACAATATCTTGCACGGCGATGATCAGTCAGAGGCGTTTTTGTACGATATCGCAGGTGCTGCCCCTTGGCCGCAAATGCGCCATTGGAATATGGAATCAATCTATGATTACGGCGCGCGTGCTGGGTTTTGGCGGCTGCATCGCCTGTTTACGGGGATGCGGATTCCAGTGACGATCTACGGTGTTGCAACGGCGCTCGCGCGCAACCCCGAACAGGTGCACGCGATGAAGTCAGCGGGATGGGAAATAGCCTCTCATGGCCTGAAATGGGTCGATCACCGTGATATGCCCCGTGACGAAGAGCGTCGCCAAATCGCAGAAGCGATCCGCTTGCATACCGAAGTGGTCGGCACACCGCCCCGCGGTTGGTACACGGGGCGGTGCAGCGTCAATACGGTCGATCTGGTCGCCGAAACGGCGCAGATTGATTGGGTGTCAGACACTTATGATGACGACCTGCCCTATTGGCGCGAAGTAGGCGCACGCGATCAACTGATCATTCCTTATACCCTCGAAGCAAATGATATGCGCTTTGCCACCGCCCCTGGTTATATTGAGGGCGAACAGTTTTTCACCTATCTGAAAGACACATTTGATGTGCTTTATGCCGAAGGGGCGGCAGGTGCGGCCAAGATGTTTTCGGTAGGCCTGCATTGCCGATTGATTGGCCGTCCGGGCAAAATCGCAGGGCTCAAGCGATTTTTAGACTATGCGCGCGGGCATGAAGGCGTCTGGTTCGCACGGCGGATTGAAATCGCGGAACATTGGGCAAAAACGCATCCGCATCAGCGCACGGAACGACCCAGCCAAATGGACCACGATCAGTTTGTGACCCGCTTTGGCGGCATTTTTGAACATTCAAAATGGATTGCAGAACGGGCGTTTGAATTGGAACTTGGCCCAGCGCATGACAGTGCGATTGGCTTGCACAATGCCTTAGCCCGGATGTTTCGCAGTGCCACACTTGCAGAGAGACTCGGCGTTCTGACAGCCCATCCTGATCTTGCGGGAAAATTGGCAGCCGCCAAACGGCTCACTGCAGAATCAACGGCCGAACAGGCAAGCGCTGCGCTAGATTCATTGACGGATTTGGAACGTGACACCTTTCAGCGCCTGAATACCGCCTATGTCGCCAAACACGGCTTTCCTTTTATTATCGCGGTGCGCGACAACACCAAGGCCAGCATTTTGGCCGCCTTTGAACATCGCCTGAATAATGAGTCACAAACAGAATTCGCCACCGCCTGCGCCCAAGTTGAACGGATCGCAGAACTTCGTCTAAAGGACATCCTGCCATGAGCCCCTATTACAGCCCCAAAGGCGGTCTGCCACCGCAAACCAGTTTGATGACGGGGCGCGCCCAATTCACCGAATCCTTTGCCTTTATTCCAAAGGGCTGTTTTGCTGACATAGTGACCAGCAATCTTCCGCATTGGCAGGCCACAAAACTTTGGCTGATCGCGCGGCCTATGTCGGGGTTTTCGGAAACCTTTAGCCAATATGTCATGCAAGTTGAGGCAGGGGGCGGGTCTGATCTGCCCGACGCAGATTCCACCGCCGAACATTTCATCTTTATGACCGATGGCGCGATGGATTTGACCATCGACGGGGCAAAATATGCGTTAACGGCTGGGGGCTATGCCTTTGTACCGCCCGGTGCAAAATGGACGGTGAAGGCAACTTTGACCGCCCATTTTCATTGGATTCGCAAACGCTATGAAGTGGTTGCGGGACTAGATATCCCGCCTGCCTTTGTCACGCGCGAACAAGATCAGCCATTGATCACCATGCCCGACACCATGGGTGTTTGGGGAACCACGCGTTTTGTGGATCCGTCAGACGTGCGGCATGACGCACATGTGAATATCGTGACCTTTCAGCCCGGGGGGGTTATTCCCTTTGAAGAAACCCATGTGATGGAACACGGGCTTTTCGTTTTGCAAGGCAAGGCAGTTTACAAATTGAACCAAACTTGGGTCGAGGTCGAGGCCGGCGATTTCATGTGGCTGCGCGCCTATTGTCCCCAAGCGTGCTATGCGGCGGGGTCGGAACCGTTTCGATATTTGCTCTACAAAGATGTGAACCGTCATGCCAATTTGGGTGGGGTTTTGCGATGATCCACGCAGCGCCCCTGACAGCAGAGGCCTTTGCACCTTACGGCGATGTCTTACAGGTGGGGGGCGATTTTCGGGCCATCAATGCGGGGTTATGTGAACGTTATCACGACCGCGCGCGATTGGATTTTACCGATGGGCGCGCGGGTATTTCGATCTTTCGTGCCCAATTGCGAGCCCTGCCCTATCAGTTTGACCTGATTGAACGTCATCCTGATGGATCACAGGCCTTTGTGCCAATGTCCAACGACCCATTTTTGGTGATTGTGGCCCGGGATAAGATGACGCCACCACAGGCATTTTTGACCAATGGCCTGCAAGGGATCAATTTCCACCGTGGCACATGGCACGGAGTTTTGACGCCACTATCGGGCGATGGGTTATTTGCCGTGATCGACCGCATTGGCATAGGATCAAATTTGCAAGAACACCGCTTTGACGCCCCTTTTACCGTGATTCCAACCGAAGACCTTGGGGCGCACTGAACCCTTTGAAATCAGGCGTTAGATAGTCGGCCATGTCCAACTCTCCCTTGAGGTGCAATCCCAAAAAGGCACAGGCGAAATGCTGTGCAATGCCGTTCATTTTTACCGTGTCCCACACGGGGTCGGCGTAGTGTTCGGCTGGCAGAAAATCCAATTGCTGGCTGGGCGAAAAGGATTGTTCAGGCGCAGGAAAAGGCGCTGCGGCATTGTGGCCCGCACCGTCAAAGGTCAGCAGATGACAAGATCCACCATAATGGTCAAAAATAAATCGCATCCCATCTTTGTAACCGGACACGTCATCGGCACTCCCCGCCATGATCAGTGAAGGCAATGTAGCGCGTGTCAGACTTTGCGCCCCCCAAACCCCCTGTTTGCCCCCCCAAGGGCCAATCGGAATGATCGCCTTAAGACGTGGATCAATTTCGGGGTCCGTCGGTAAGTGGGCTTGGCCATAGGGTAAATCGTCAAATGCACTGGCTTGGACGCCTGCCCCTGCGGCCACAAGCGCGCCATACCCCCCCATCGAATAGCCAATCACTGCATAGGCCTTGGCACCCAAATGATCCGCGACACATTGCGTATCCCTTGGGCGATGCACCAATGTCGCAATAAAGGCCGACTTATCTGCGTAGGTGCTATCACGATGGTCAATACTGGCCACCAGATAACCGCGCGAAGCCAGGGCTTCGCCCAAATGCCCCATCAACAGCCGATTTCCTGGATAGCCATGCGACAAGATCACCAAAGGATAATCGCCAAGGATCGCCTTTGCGTCCCGCGCAGCAACCCCATGTAATTCAATTGGCGTCACCCCGTCGCGCAAGATGGTTTGATAGGGGGTCGCAGGGGCAGCTTGGGCAGGATACCACACTTCGACGGTCAGCGGGCGGTCGTGGCGCGGCATTTCTGGCAAGGTCAGATCCACTTGGGCGGGATGAACAAGGGTCAGCGTCTTGACCCCCACTGCATAGGGGCCAAATCCCGCAAATTTTGGCGCATCGGCGCTGATCCGATCAATACGGTTTAAGGTCATAGGTGATCCATCCCGTGCGTTCTGCCATTTGGTCATAAAGCGCACGTGCGCCATAATTGTTCTCGGCCGTGATCCATCGCAAAACACTCCAGCCTTGGATGCGGCCCAAATCTTGAAGGGCGGTGATCAGCGCTGTTGCAGCGCCTGATCCGCGCGCATCTGGGGACACAAACAAATCGTCCAAAAACCCACCCGTGGTCGCAGAAAGTGGCCGAGAAAAGGCACGGTAATGTGCAAGTCCAACCAAACGGCCATCCACTTGCGCCACCATGCCGCAGGTTTCATGCGCCCCATCCTGCAGCCAACCCCAAACAGTGGCCCGCATCTGTTCGGTCTGCGTCACCTTATAAAAGGCAGCATAACCTGCATAAAGCACCTCCCACGCGGGGCGATCATGTGGGGCAATGGGGCGGATCAGAAGATCAGACATTTAGCGCACTCCTTATCCGCAGATAAGGGCAAACTGATCCTGATTTGACAAGCTAGATCCGAACCAAAGGCTGCAAAAGGCGCGGCAAAAACGCATTGAACCGCAAAGGCGCGTCAGTCACGGCCAAGCAAATGCAATCCTCAGCCCCTTCTGCGACGGGGGTGTGATGATCGGCTTCGGTGGCGATTTCAATGTCGCCCCGCGCAAAGCGGTCGGTGGCGTCGCGAAACGCGCCTTGCAATACCAGCGTCAACTCCATGCCGCGATGGCCATGATCTGGCACAGCCTGACCTTTTGGAATGTGAAGCAAACGCGCCGTTGCCCCTTTAGCTGTGGGCAAGATCGCTTGGCGCACGCCCATGCCGATATGGCGCCATTTGACAGCACGCAGATCACCCCCCACATAGTCGGCCAAAGGCGCAGGCAAAAGCCCTGCCGCACGCAGCTTTGGCGGTGTGATCGGTGCCTGATCCAGCCGCGCCATGACTGCGGCGAGACTGCCTTGTGACATCTGCTCAGATCCGCAATCGTCAATGACTGCACCGCCCAATGCCTCATAGGCAGCAAGGCTGGCACGGCAGTCGTCGCACAGCGAAATATGGGTGGCCACGGCAAGACTAAACGCCTCGGGCAGATTTCCGGCCGCATAGCCCATCAACAAAGGTTCTGAAAGGTGGTGATTTATGTTCATCTTTCCTCAACTTATGGTGCGGCGCAAACGGTCCAGCGCAAGGCGAATGCGGGATTTAATCGTGCCAAGTGGCAATCCCGTTTCAGCCGCGATTTCGCTGTGCGAAAGTTCGCCGTAATAGGCGCGCTGTATCAGCGCACGTTGCTTTTCAGGCAGTTGGGCAAGGGCGTTGACCAGACGGTCAGTTTCTTGCGCTGTCTCGTAGATATCTGCTTGATCGGCAACCTCATCGGGGCCCCAATCAATCATTTCGGGTTCAGGGCGACGGGCGCGGCGAAATTGGTCAATCCGCCGATTTCGCGCGATCGTATAAACCCATGTGGTCACGCCTGCCCGTGCGGGATCAAACTGCACCGATTTTTGCCACAGCGTCGCCATAACATCTTGGGCGCATTCCTCGGCCGAGCTGGCATCGCTGCCTGATTTCATCAAAAAGGCCTTTACGCGCGGGGCATAGTGGGAAAACAATTGGGCAAAGGCAGCCTTATCTTGGCTGTCGCGCACGGCGATCATCAGCGCCGTCAAATCCTCTGCTGTCAAAGTTTTGGGTTGGGTCACCCGCATCCGTCCTTGCTGCACAAAACGGCCCGCAGACGGGCGGGCCCATTTCGGGCTATAGGCAATATCAAATGGGGCGGCGTCAAGCATCATATTCTCCTTACGCCGCAACTTTCAAACTGGATCACTTTATGCGTCTATTTCGCGTGCAGCGCGAAAACTGATCCAATAGAAGCGGCAGAGCGTAAGTGAACTTATACCAAGACATAGGAAGACGAGTATGCCGTTTGAAACCCAAGACCAAACCACCCGCCGTATTGCAGTCATCGGCGGTGGTATTTCAGGCATGGCGGCAGCCCATTTGTTGGGCAGCGACAATGCGGTGGTCTTGTTTGAGGCAGCGCCCCGTCTGGGCGGCCATGCCCGTACGGTTTTAGCAGGTAAAAATGGCGATCAACCCGTAGATACGGGCTTTATCGTTTATAACCGCGTCAACTATCCGCATCTGGTCAGGTTGTTTGAAAAATTGGCCGTGCCAGTTGTGCCCAGTTCGATGACCTTTGGCGCATCGGTGCGCGGTGGTGCGATCGAATATGCCTTGACCAGTCTCGACAGCCTGTTTGCCCAGCGTCGCAATTTGGTCTCGCCTGCCTTTTTGCGGATGCTGCGGGATGTATTGCATTTCAACAAAAATGCTGCGGCTGCACTGACCCCAGAAATGACCATTGGTCAGCTGTTAGAGACGCTGGGCACTGGCCCCTATTTCCGTGATTACTATATTTTACCGTTTTCGGGCGCGATTTGGTCGACGCCAACGGCGGGTATCCTTGATTTCCCTGCCGAGGCAATGATCCGCTTTTTCAAAAACCACAATCTGATGCAGCTTTCGGGGCAGCATCAATGGTACACTGTTCAAGGCGGGTCTATCCAATATGTCACCCGACTTCAGGCCGAACTGA
>CAWUUC010000230.1:0-3297 GCA_963924905.1 uncultured Paracoccaceae bacterium | reverse complement strand
TTGGTGATACTTTTCAATCTTTGGCCGAAGGCGAAAGCCAAGATGTCGAGATTGAAATCACCGCGACCGACAGTGCAGGCGTAAGTGCCGTGAACACAGTCACAGTGACGGTCACAGGCGCGAACGATGGCCCCACCTTTGCAACCACCAATGCCCCCTATGTCAATATGGGCACAACGGGCGGGGCGGTGACGGATCAGCCGATCGTGTTCCAAGAGGATGGGCTGACATATGAAGGTTGGTTCAAATGGAACGGCGACACCACCGAACCAGTGCAAGTCCTGATGTATAACGGCAACACCAATGACGAGGGCTTTGGCGTCATTGGCAGCGTCAACGGCACAGCATTGGATTTGCAAGTCTTGGTGGGTGGCGTTGCGATCTTGCCAACAACAGCCAGTTTGAACCCAGATACATGGTATCACATCGCACTGACGCGGGACGGTGATCTCAATCTGTATCTGGACGGCCAAGCGGCCTTGATCGATATGCCCGACACGGTGCCTGCGCCGCCTGTGACATTTGGCGTGTTTATGGTTGGGTCAAATCAAGATGGCGGCGAAACTTTTGCAGGCAATGTTGCCGAACTGCGCGTCTGGACTGTGGCACTGGGACAGGCTGAAATTGACGCTGGCAGGTTTAATCCCGCCACTGGATCGGAGCCAGACCTGACAGCTGTATGGGGCTTTGGCGAAGGTGCAGGTGATATCGCCTCAGACTCAGTCCTTGGTCAAAGTTTGCAATTCTTTGCTGAACCCGTTTGGGAGATTGGCGATGTTGACGGCTGGCCATCGGCAAGTGGATCCCAGCAAGGCACCATTATCGACTTGGGCGGGGATGGCACCGAAGGTGTCGGCTTAAATATCTTGGTCGCCAATGGCAGCGTCCTCTTTTCAGATATTGACCTCAGCGACAGCCACAGCGTCAGTGTTTCCGCACTTGGGACAGGGTATTTTGGCCAGTTGACCGCAACGATCACAGACAGCAGCACAGGCGATGGCCTGGGCGGCATTGCGTGGAGCTATGAGGTTGATAATATTGATATCGCCCATTTGTCCGATGGTGAAACGCTGGTGCAAAGCTATGATCTGCAGTTGCAAGACAGTTCTGGGGGCACGGTGACACAAACGGTCACCATTACCCTTCAGGGGGCTGGTGCGCCACTAAGTTTCAATATCATTAATGCACAAGGCCAATTGCCGCAGGTCTTGCTCGGTTCGGTCGCGGATGATGTGATCTATGGCAATATCGGGGATGACACGATCATTGGAAATGGTGGTGACGATTTGCTAACGGGCGGCGCGGGGGCTGATGTCTTTGTGTTTGAGGATCAAATCGGCAGCGCCACAATCCTTGATTTTGAAACAGGTGACCGATTGGACCTATCAGCGTTTAACTTGGCTGATTTCGCCGCCTTGCAAAACCTGTTAAATACTGCAGGGCAGGATACGCAAATCAACTTGGACCCCGATACAATTGTCGTGTTGCAAGATATTGATGCCGCAACTCTGACGGTCAGTGATTTCATCCTATAGGACAGATGGCAGCAACAAGGACCATATTCTTGGTCCCTCTTATCTATCCCTGAATATGAAGGGGGCGCTGGTTGACCTGCCAACAAGCGCCCTCAATCTTGCATATATGCCAAAGAACCCTTTGTCGCCTGGTCGCTAGTTCGACAGACAGATATATTTCATTTCCATATAGTCATCCATCCCATGATGGCTGCCTTCACGGCCCAGACCCGATTGTTTGACACCCCCAAAAGGGGCCATCTCATTGGAAATCAGCCCCGTATTCACGCCAACCATTCCGTATTCCAATCGCTCTTGCACGCGGGTAATGCGTCCAATATCGCGGGCGTAGAAATAGCTTGCCAAACCAAAGATTGTATCATTGGCGCGGTCAATCACCTCATCCTCGGTGTCAAATTTGAACAAAGGCGCCAGCGGACCAAAGGTTTCCTCATTCGCCACTTTCATATCAGGTGTCACACCCGTCACGACGGTTGGCTGAAAGAACGTGCCCCCCAGCGCATGACGCTGGCCCCCCGTCACCACCTTACCTCCGCCTGCCAAGACATCTGCGATATGCTCTTCTACCTTATCCACTGCGTCCATATTGATCAGCGGCCCCGTGGTGGTGCCAGCGGTCAGACCATCCCCAATCGCCAGTTTGGCAACCGCCGCCGACAGTTTTTCGGCAAAGGCATCATAAACCCCCGCTTGGACATAAATCCTATTGGCGCAAACACAAGTTTGCCCATTATTACGGAATTTAGACACCATCGCACCTTCAACGGCCAAATCCAAATCGGCATCGTCAAACACGATAAAAGGCGCGTTCCCCCCCAATTCCATAGAGCATTTCAAAACTTGATCTGCCGCTTGGCGTAACAAAATCCGCCCCACTTCGGTGCTACCCGTAAAGGTCAGCTTGCGAACCAGGGGATTTTCACAAAACTCTTTGCCAATATCTGACGCACGGCGCGATGTGATGACGGAAAACACCCCCGCAGGCACACCCGCCCGTTCGGCTAAAACCGCCAAGGCAATCGCTGACAAAGGCGTTTCAGCCGCTGGACGCGACACCATGGCACAACCCGCCGCCAAGGCAGGCGCCACTTTGCGCGCAATCATCGCATTGGGAAAATTCCAAGGCGTGATCGAGGCGCAAACCCCAATCGGTTGTTTGATCACTTGAATTCGCTTGTCGCGCATATGACCAGGAATGACCTCGCCATAGGCGCGCTTGGCCTCTTCGCCAAACCACTCGATATAGGAACTGCCATAGGCAATTTCCCCTTTGGCCTCAGCCAAAGGCTTGCCCATTTCTGCCGTCAAAATTGCTGCTAGATCATCTTGGGCCGCCATGCACAAATCAAACCATTTGCGCAAGATTTGCGCGCGCTCTTTGCCCGTACGCGCGGCCCATTCACGCCGCGCAACATCCGCAGCCTCGATGGCCCGCTGGGCATCTTTGCGGGTCAAATCGGGCACATATGCGATGATATCGCCCCGCGCAGGATTGGTGACCGGAAACGTCGCCCCATCCGCCGCCTCAATCCATTCGCCCGCAACATAGGCCTTGTTGGGCAAAAGGCTGGGATCTTTCAAAAGAGACTTTAGATCAGTTGCAGTATCAAGCATGATGCACTCCTAATGGCTTACCAACACTTGCCCCGCATGGGGGCAAAAGTCCATTCCCCCCATCCTATCTGGACCGAAAACTAGGCCAAAACTGGCGTGATCAATGACGTCAACGCTAAATAACGGCGCCTCTTTCGATTTCTTCTCT
>CAWUUC010000229.1:0-2719 GCA_963924905.1 uncultured Paracoccaceae bacterium | reverse complement strand
CCTTGATCACACAGATCGCAAAGGCGTCCTCGGGCAAATCAAAGGCTTGCATCAGACAGCGGCGCACCTCATGCGCTTGCCAAAGCGCGAGAGGAGATCCGCGCGTGCCGATGTTGAAAGGTTGGGCGGGTGTGGGCATATCGAATGTCATGCCTTTGTCTAGCGCGCCATCCACCGCCTTTCAATCTTTTGAATGCATCAACCCAATAATTTTATAAAATCCGTTCACAATGGGCCTCATAGAACAGATTTCCCCATGATTTCAAATGCGGGAACAGCGTTCCCATGATCTTGGTGCTGCAAAAACAATTTTCCAAATTGGCAGATTCAAGAATTGACTTTCGGGTTAAATCCTCGTTCGATCACGACAGGGTGCAAAACCTTGGCGGCGGACCCATGGGCGCAGACCCGTGCCGGCCCTCTCCCATAAGGCAGGATCAATCCTGCCCTCACAACATGGAGAAAAAAATGAAACATAAGTTACTTTTGACCTCGGCATTGCTGACCCTGATGGCCAGCACCGCGGTTCATGCCAAATCTTTGGCCTATTGCTCTGAAGGCTCGCCCGAGAATTTCTCGCCGTCGATGAACACCACAGGCACAAGCCTTGATGCGGCGCGTCCTGTTTATAACCGCCTTGTACAGTTTGAACCGGGCAATACATCGGTCGCACCTGCACTGGCCGAAAGCTATACCATCTCTGACGATGGCAAGGTGATCACCTTTAAGCTGCGCGCGGGCGTTAAGTTTCATTCGGGTGTCAACGGTTTTGTGCCGACACGCGATTTGACCGCCGAAGATGTGATTTGGTCGTTTGAACGGATGTGGAAGCCAGAGCACCCTTATGCAGCGATTTCGGGTGGATCTTATGATTATTTCAACGATATGGGGATGCCAGATCTTTTGGCTTCGATCACAAAAGGCGATGATGATCTGACGGTCGTGATGACCCTGAATGAGCCAAACGCCCCCATCATGGCGAATCTTGCGATGGATTTTGCGACCATCCATTCAGCAGAATATGCCCAGTTCTTGATGGACAAAGGCACACCCGAAGAGTTTGACCAAATCCCAGTTGGCACGGGTTCATTCCAATTCGTCACTTATCAAAAAGATGCTGTGATCCGCTATAAGGCCTTTGATGGCTGGGCAGGTCAGCCAAAGATCGACGATCTGATCTTTGCAATCACCCCCGATCCGACCGCGCGCTATGCCAAGATGAAGGCCAATGAATGCCAAATCATGATCGCGCCGAATCCAGCCGATCTGGCCGATATGAAGGCTGATTCCGATATCAATCTGTTGGAAAAAGCGGGTTTGAACATCGGCTATCTTGCCATGAACGCGCAAAAGCCGCCCTTTGATCAGGTCGAAGTGCGCCAAGCCATCGCAATGGCGATCGACCGCGATTCGATCCTGAGCGAAGTTTACCAAGGTGCGGGGCAAAAGGCGAAAAACCCAATTCCGCCAACCATGTGGTCCTATGACGACAGCACCGTGGATTACGAATATAATCCTGAAAAAGCCAAGGAAATGTTGGCGGCGGCAGGTGTCACTGATCTGAAAACCGATCTGTGGTGGATGCCTGTGCAGCGCCCCTATAACCCCAATGCCAAGCGCATGGCGGAAATGATGCAGGCCGATTTGGCCAAAGTCGGCATCACAGCCGAACTGAAATCCTTTGAATGGGGCGAATACCGCAAGCGTTTGCAGGCGGGCGAGCATCAGATGGGGCTTTTGGGTTGGACGGGCGACAATGGCGATCCTGACAACTTCTTGTTCTTGGCAGGCTGCGACAAAGACGGCAATCCTGCAGGGCAAAACATCAGCAAATGGTGTGATGCCACCTTTAACGAGGATATGTTAAAGGCGCGCACTTTGACCGATATCGGCGAACGGACCGCGATCTATCAAGCGATGCAGAAAATTCACCACGACAATGTGCCATGGTTGAATATCGCGCATTCGACCGTCTTTGAACCCATTCGCAAAGAAGTCACGGGCTATCAAATCAGCCCATTCGGCGCGCATGAATTCCAACTGGTTGATATCGCTGAATAAGTGATAATCGCGGCGGGCGTGCGCGCCCGCCGCCCTGACATAGGTCCCATATGTTTAGATTTTTTATGCGGCGGCTGTTTTTAACGCTGCCCACCTTTTTTGCGCTGATGTTTGTCACCTTTGTGATGATCCGTTTGGTGCCTGGCGATCCGATTGAGGTGCGCCGTGGCGAGCGCGGCATTGATCCCGAACGTCTGGCGCAGCTGCGCCATGAAATGGGCTTGGATCAGCCCGTTTGGAAGCAGTTTTATGATTACGTCTGGGCCATTTTGCATGGTGATTTTGGCACATCCACCGTCTCTAAAACGCCTATACTGCAAGAATTTGCCACGCTGTTTCCCGCCACGTTGGAATTGACGATTTGCGCGATGGCTTTTGCGATTTTGCTGGGCATCCCTGCGGGGGTGTTTGCCGCATCGCGCCGTGGCAGCGTTTATGATCAGGCGATGATGGGGGCCGCATTGACAGGCTATTCTATGCCAATTTTTTGGTGGGGTCTGATCCTGATTGTGCTGATGTCCAACACGCTGGGTCTGACGCCTGTGTCTGGACGTATTGATTTGATAAAGTATTACTACGAGTCCGTGACGGGTTTTATGCTGATCGACAGTCTTTTGTCAGGACAAAAGGGCGCGTTTTGGGACGCGCTGCATCATTT
>CAWUUC010000228.1:0-2966 GCA_963924905.1 uncultured Paracoccaceae bacterium | reverse complement strand
GGCAGTGCGGTTTTTGGCCGTGGCCGATATCGACCTTGACCGTGCGCAAGCCCTCGGAAGCCGTGTGGGCGCGGATCTGATCAGCACCGATGCCGAAGCGCTTATCGCCCACCCCGAGGTGGATGCTATCTTTGTATCGACCCCCGAATTCGCCCATGTGGCCCCTGTGATAGCAGCCCTTGAGGCTGGAAAGCCAGTTCTGGTAGAAAAGCCGATTGCCATGTCGGTTGAGGATGCCGACCGGATCATCGCAGTCCTTACAGAGAGAAACGGCGACCTACGTGTCGGCTACAGCCGCCGGTTCAAGGAGTGCTTCCTGCGTTCCAAAGAACAGATGTTGCACCATCGCCTTGGCGAGGTCAGTGGCGGGTTGGCGCGGGTTTATAATTCCCGTGCGCAGGCGTTCTCGATTCTCAAACGCGATCCCCACGCCACGCCCGTGGTGGATGTGCTGACCTATTATGTCGATTTGATGAACTGGTTTTTGGATGATTTGCGCCCAGTGGAAGTGATAGCGCGCGGGGCCAAGGGGATTTTCCGCGACGCAGGCTTCGGTGCCGACGATGTGACGTGGGCCATAGTGACCATGTCGAACGGGGCAGTCATCAACTATGGCGTCAGCTACGCCCTACCAATGCGCTATCCGACGCTTGGGCAGTCAGACCGGGTCGAGTTGTTAGGACGCGACGGGACGATGATCGTCGATGACGACCACCTCGATCACCTGATTTATTCCGACACCGGCATACCACATGCATATGTGCCCGATCACAGCGTGAACATGGCGTTTCTGGGTTCTAATACCGCTGGAGATTGGGCATTGGGCGAGTTTTGGGGGCCTTTGGCAAACGAAACGCGGGCATGGCTCGACCGGCTCGTCGCAGGCAGGCACGCCGCACATACTACTGCGCAAGAAGCGCGGATGACCCTACTAACCACGCTCGCAATGGAGGAATCCGCGCGAACCGGCAAAAGCATCGCCCTTTAACCCGGGTCAGGATACACGGATCTGGGTCTGGATCAAATTCACCTCGGCCTCCAACAACTCGAACACCCGAGACATACTTAGCGAAATCGGGCGGCGCGAACTGAAGGCTAGGACCAGCCGTCGAGTGATCGGCGGATCAAAGCGAACAGCGTTCATACGCCCTGCCACCACATCGTCATGAACCATCCCATATGGGACGATCGTGCAGTAAAGCCCGCGCAGCGTCAAATCTTGCACAATCGGCATACTGTCAAGTTTCATCGCATAATGGGGCGTGATGTTGGCCGCATCGCACCACGGCTGTATCACCCTCTCAAAGCCTTGGCTGATGACGATCTTGTAGTTTTCAAGATCCTCCAGCCGCACAGACGTCAGGACATTGGGCACCCGTGCGGGCACGCCCACAAGCACCATATCTTCTTCGGCCAGATCGCGGCGTTCGATGGCATGGCTTTCGCGGGGATTGGTCAATACAGCAACATCAATCTTTCCCAGTTCCAGCCAATCTACCAAAAACACACTTAGCGCCTCGATGATGCGCAGCGTGACCTTGGGAAATCGGGCCTCGCAGGCCTCGATTAGGTGGATGGTTACCAGATGCGCGATCGACGGCGGCAGGCCCACGACAACCAACCCACTTGGTTCATCCGCCAGATTTGACACCTCAAGCCGCATATTCTCGATCGAGCGCACCATTGCCTCGGCCAGCGCACGAAACCGCTCGCCCGCCTCGGTCACTTGAACGCCGCGCGCGTTGCGGAACAAAAGTTCGACGCCAAACTCTTCTTCTAGCGCTTTGATCTGACGGCTGAGCGCGGGTTGCGCAATATGCAACTGGCTGGCCGCACGGCCAAAGCTACCCGCCGCCGTCACACCCAAAAAGTAGCGAAGCTGACGAAATTCCATGCGTCCCTCTTGGTTACCCTTTGCAGGCCAAAGCCCTCAGGCCCCTTCCATCTCGACAAGTATGCCAAGCATATCGGAAGGATGCAGAAAAGCAATCCGCTTGCCAAAGACGTTCACGCTGGGAGGGGCAAGAACGCGCACACCTGCGGCCTGATGGGCAGCCAGATCGTTGTCAAGATCACCGCTTGCCAGCGCCACATGATGCAGCCCGCCCTTGGGGTTGCGCGCCAAAAAGGCCGCGACGGGGCCGTCATCCGTCAGGGGGGACAAAAGTTCGATACGAGCGTTGCCCAAATCGAACTGCACCAGCCGCACGCGCTGAATCTCGTTGGTCAGCACTTGCCCTGGGGCCACACCCAACCTAGCGGTAAAATGCGTGATCGCGGCGTCAAGATCAGGAACAGCGATGCCGACATGGGACAAGCTGGCAGGCATCACGCGCCGTCACCCAGTCGGGGGCTAGCCCAAACCGACGCGGGATCTTGTCGCAGGCGCGCCATAACCTCGTCGGTATGCTGGCCAAGGGTCGGCGGCGCACGGCGCACGGTGGGGGGCGTCATGCTCATGGTAAAGGCAGGCGCGATGCTGCGCACAATGCCCGCTAAAGGATGTTCAATCTCGGCAATAAGTCCCAGCGCCTTGGTCTGCTCTTCGGCCAATGCAGTCTGCACAGAATTGACCGCACCGCAGGGAACACCCACCTTGCGCAACGCCTCAACCCAGTCGCTGACTGCACGCTGTGAAATCATCGCGCCAATCGCGTCATCCACAAGGACACGGTTCACGACGCGGTCTGAATTCTTGGCCATTCGCGGGTCGGCGGCCCACTCGGGGTGCCCCGCCAATTCGGCAAAGCGGGCGAATTGTTGATCATTGCCCACAGCCAGCGCCAATTCGCCATCAGCGGCAGTAAAGGTGCGGTAAGGGACAATGTTGGGATGTCCGTTCCCAAAGCGGCCCGAAGGCTTGCCCGAGACCAGCGCATTGGCGGCCACATTGCACAGCACCGAAATGCCAGTCTGATAAAGCGATACCGACACGCTTTGCCCAAGCCCCGTTTCGTGCCGCGCGT
>CAWUUC010000227.1:0-3845 GCA_963924905.1 uncultured Paracoccaceae bacterium | reverse complement strand
CCAATCGGATTGCCACCCAGATTGATCGCATAGGACTTAAGCACCATTTTACCGCTCAGCAAATACAGTTTGCGCTCGGCCTTATGCACCTCAATCTTGGTCACAGGCTCGCCATTATATGTCTTGAACTTAGAGCAAGAGACAAGTGTCAGCCCCAGCAATACCACCAAGAATACCCGAAACATCGCCTTCATCTGCCTGCCCTCTTTTGTTTTCCGCCACATAGCGAGTTTCACAGGGTATGGCTAGATATTCTAATGCGCTTTTGAAAAACGCGCCGCGATTTCGACGTGATGCGACCAGCGGAATTGATCGACAACTTGAACCCAATCCAGATGATAGCCGCCTGAAATCAATATCTTAGCGTCTCGCGCAAAAGTGATCGGGTTACAAGAGACAGAGGCGATTACAGGGACATCAGATGTCGCCAAAACGGTCATCTGCGCCTCGGCACCTGCGCGGGGGGGGTCGATGACAACGGCATCAAGCCCTTTGAATTCATCAAGTTCCAGCGGACGACGGAACAGATCGCGCGTATGGGCGACCACACGCTTAAGCCCCTCAGTATTGCGCGCGCCTTTATCAAGCGCGGCGATCATGGCGGCTTCGCCCTCATAGGCGTGAACCTCACTATTTTCCGCCAATGCCAGCGCAAAGGTGCCAACCCCCGCAAACAGATCAGCAATTTTGCGGGCAGGTCCAATGGCGTCAACGATAGACGCCAACAGCGCCGCCTCGCCTTCGGTCGTCGCTTGCTAAAACGCCCCGGGCGGCGGCGACACAAGCGCGCGCCCAAAACGTTGCATAGGGGCAGTTCGCAGGGCAACCGTTTCACCGTTCCATGTCAAACGCGCAAAACCTGACGCCTCGGTGATCCGCGCCAATTCCAAATTCAGGTTTGAATCCAGCGGTTTACCTCCCGTCACCATCACATCCATACCAGACAAAGACCGCGTGATCGTGATAGCCACCTCGCCCACGCGCGAGCTGCCAATTTTCACAATCGATTCCAGACCCGCAAAGCCTGCGATCAAATCAGGATGCAGCAATTGGCAATTCGGAACAGCGACCAGCGTCTCTGATCCGCGCATATGAAAGCCAATCATCGCGCCGCTTTTGGTGCGCTTTGCCGCGACTGTCGCGCGGCGCCTTGATTTGGGGGGCGATGTCAGAATGGGGCGAAACACCGCCGTCAACCCTTGGCCTGCTAAAGCGCCTTGAACGATGCCCAATTTCCACTCAGCGACAAATGCATTGGACGCATGTTGCATCATACAGCCGCCGCAAGTGCGGGCATGGGCGCAGGGCGCGCGCACCCGATTGACCGATGGGGTCAGAATACGAAACCCATTTTCAGGATCGCCTTCGATCTGCTCGCCTGGCAAGAATCCGGGCAAGAAAAGTGAACCCTCTGGCCCTGATGCCACCGCGTCCCCCAAATGGCCCAAGCGTTCGATGGTCAATTTCATGCAACGTCTTTCTCGTCTTCGACGCCAATAAACCCACCCGATTGGCGATTCCAGTAGCGTGCGTATAATCCATTCATGGCCAATAGTTCAGCGTGACTGCCTGTCTCGACGATACGGCCTGCATCCATGACCACGATTTTGTCCATCTCGGCAATGGTAGAAAGACGATGCGCGATGGCCAAAACGGTTTTTCCCTGCATCACGCGGGCAAGGGCGGTTTGAATATTGGCCTCAACCTCGCTGTCCAGCGCCGAGGTCGCCTCATCCAACACCAATATCGGAGCATCTTTCAAAAAGGCGCGGGCCAAAGCAATCCGCTGGCGCTGTCCGCCCGACAACTTGACCCCCCGTTCGCCAAGATGTGCGTCATACCCTGACCGTCCGCCAAAATCGCGCAAGCCGTGAATAAATTCATCCGCTTCGGCAGATTTCGCGGCCGCGATCACATCCGCCTCGGACGCGTTCGGGTTGCCATAAAGAATGTTTTCTCGGGCAGATCGATTAAACATGGCGGTTTCTTGGGTTACCATGCCAATCTGGCTACGAAGGCTTTCTTGGGTGACAGATCGCAGATCAATTCCATCGATCAAAATCTGACCTTTTTCGGCATCATAAAGACGCATGATCAGGGCAACCAATGTGGTTTTCCCCGCCCCAGACGCGCCCACGATCCCAACCTTTTCGCCTGCCCGAATCGTCAAATTGACGTGGTCTAAACCACCCTTTTTGCGGCCATAGGCAAACGAAAGACCGCTGATTTCAATATCACCCCGCAGCTTTGGCATGACAATCGCGTCAGGCGCATCCAACAAGGTATAGGGCGCGGTCAGGGTGCGAATACCGTCCTCAACCTCGCCCAGATTGCCAAAAATGGACATCAGGCTGAACGACACCCAGCCTGTCATCTGACTAAGGCGAAACGAGATTGTGCCCGCCGCCGCAATAGCCCCTGCGCTGGCCCCATCTATCGACCACAAATAGACCGTGCCGCCAACCAGCAAAACCGGCAATACCCCCGCAATCGCCGAAAGCGTAAAGCGAAACCAACTGGAAATCATGCCATAAACAATCGCCTTTTCGCGGTAACCTGCCATCGCCTCTAGGGCGACGCGATCTTCGTGGCTGGCATGCGCGAACAATTTGACAGTTTTCATATTGGTGACGGTATCAACAATTTGCCCCGTCACCATCGCCCGCGCCGCCGCCCGCGCGCCCGATGCCCCGCGCACACGGCGCAAGGATATACGGATAAACACATAATAGGCCGCAACCCAAACGACCAACATCATGGCAATACGCCAATCTATACTGGCCAGCAGTAATAATGACCCCACAACAGACGACAAGGCAAAGGCCGCTGTTTCAATCAGACTGGATACGACATCTGTGGCCGCGCGCGCCGTCTGCATCTGCTTTTGCGCGATACGGCCCGCGAAATCATTGTCAAAAAACGTCACCGCTTGGCCGATTGTATAACGGTGCAGGCGTGACAGGATCAGCGGAAACAGATTCGGCTCCAACCGAACAGATGCGGCGGCCGTGTTCATCCCAAACAGCGCAGGACGTATCACCAGATAATAGATAACAAACCCAGCCAATAGCGCACCATGATCAATAAACACCGTGGCCTTATCTGCATTGGCAATGGCATCAATGATTTTCCCTAAAAGGGCTGCTGTAATCGCCTCAAGCGAGCCAACCAGAACAGACCAAAACGAGGCCCAACTGATTCCCGCCCATGAACCGCGCAGAGCCCAACGAAAAAACGCCAAGGTTTTTGGCGGGGGCGCACTGGTGGCGGGGGCAAAAGGGGGAATTTCTGGCCCAAGAATGGGGGAAAATGTCATTCAACATCCAATCCGATAAAGCCGCCCGATTGGCGCGCCCAGAACTGTGCATATAGCCCACCTTGCGCCAAAAGCGCCTGATGCGTGCCAATTTCCGCAATTTTTCCATCATCCAGCACAAGGATACGGTCCATCGCGGCAATGGTCGACAAGCGATGCGCGATCGCAATCACGGTTTTGCCCTGCATCACACCAAAAAGGGCGTCTTGAATGCTGGCCTCTGCCTCAGAGTCTAGGGCAGATGTGGCCTCATCCAAAATCAGGATCGGGGCGTCTTTTAGAATGACCCGCGCAAGGGCAATGCGCTGGCGTTGCCCCCCCGACAGTTTTACCCCCCGCTCGCCCACATGGGCGTCATAGCCGTGACGGCCCTCGGGGTCCTCTAGGGTTTGGATGAATCCATGTGCGTCGGCCTGTTTGGCGGCCAAGATCATCTGATCTTCGCTGGCATCTGGGCGGCCATACAGAATGTTGTCGCGCACGGAACGATGCATCAGGCTGCTGTCTTGTTGGACCATGCCGATGTGGC
>CAWUUC010000226.1:0-7306 GCA_963924905.1 uncultured Paracoccaceae bacterium | reverse complement strand
TGAAGGCGTGGAGCGTGGTCAGGTTTTGTGCAAACCCACATCGGTGAAGCCACACACCAAGTTCGAGGCAGAGGCCTATATTCTGACCAAAGAAGAAGGTGGCCGTCACACGCCCTTCTTTGCGAACTATCGTCCCCAGTTTTACTTCCGCACGACCGACGTGACGGGCACAGTTGAGCTGCCAGCGGGCACGGAAATGGTGATGCCAGGCGACAACTTGAAGTTCAACGTTGAACTGATCGCCCCAATCGCTATGGAAGAAAAACTGCGCTTTGCCATCCGCGAAGGCGGCCGCACCGTCGGTGCTGGCGTGGTTTCCAAAATCATCGCGTAAGTTTTTTTGAACGACATTGACAGGCGCGACCATATCACTGGCCGCGCCTGTTTCTTTTGAAGGGATCGCGTAAATCCCCCTTGATTTCCCCGACGCCGTGCCGTAACCCGCACTCAGGCCTTAGGAGTTTAGCTCAGTTGGTAGAGCATCGGTCTCCAAAACCGAGGGTCGTGGGTTCGAGTCCCCCAACTCCTGCCAGTCTTTCCGATACAGATTCGGATCGTCATGGTCAAAAAGCTGATTTCATTTACTTTTGGTAATGCCCTGTGCTGGGCGTGTTCAACCCAAAGACCACGCAATCGCGGGGCCCTTGGGTTTGACAGAATTTCTGCGCCCCAGAGGAAAAGTTGGGCGCATAAAACGCACAGTCCCGGCCTTGTTTTTGGAGATAACTTAGAATTTGTTCGGCCAAGACAGCTGCGGCTCTGGTGTGCCGCCGTGATGATAGCTGGGATACTTTAGATAGCGTGTTACGGCCTCTGCGACCACGTCGGCGTGATGGCCGCGCACCATGGCGACGTGATGCTCAAAGCCGTTTTGGGTGACAAAGCGCATCAGTTCGCGCAAGCGCGCCACTTTGGTGACAGCAATGCCACCATCCATGCCAAAGGGATCATCGGTAAATTCGCCTTCGCCCAAATAGCATTTCAGTGTCCCCGCGCGGTCATCGGATGACAGACGGAAATAGGTCATTGGACCGGCCTTAACCTTGCCCTTGACTGCGCCGAAACATTTACTGCGCCCAATACTTTCGCCCAAAACGTCTAATTCGCTGATCTCTGGCGTATCGCCAATGAAGGATTTTGGGAAATTGCCACAATGCGTGCAGACGCATTTGTCCGCTTCATGGCCGTAATTGTTGTTCCAATCCAAAATCGCAGGGGGTGCGCCGCTGGCCAAAGCCAGCGCATACATCGAAAGAGCCCCCATAATGTCGACTTCGCAGGCTGACGGCATCAGTTCCTCGCCCATCATCGACATCGTCACACAGGTGGCACAGCCAAAATTATCCTGCAAAGAGCGCCAGCATTGAATGGCGCTGGCGTCACATTCGTTTTCCTCGATCCAGCGATTAACGGCCAGTGTCCATTTCGCTTGGGTCAAAATCTGGTTGGGCTGGATATGGGCAGGGATCGTGCCATAGGACTTGATCCGTTCCATCTTTGCCAACAGCTCTGGCGCATCATCCCGTATTGCCGCCGCCTTGCCGATCATTTCCGACAGATCGACGGTGACCACTGTCACCCCCGAGGCTTGCAATAGTTTTTCCGAATAGCGCATAGTTTGAAACGCACCTGTTCGTGCGCCGATCGCCCCCAAACGAGCATGGCGCATACCACGCACGGTGCGGCACAATCGGCCAAAGCGCTCCAGATCCGCGCCAAATTCAGACCCGCCTGTGTCGCAGGTATGCGATGTGGTTTCGGTAAAAGGCACGCCATATTGCCAAAAGTTATTGGTCACCGACAATTTGCCGCAAAACGCATCGCGGCGTTCATGGACGGATACTTTGCTGATCTCATCATTGCTAGCCTGCAACAATATGGGAACATTCAACTTCGCCCTATGAACCAGTTCCGCAATAGCGATTTCATCGCCAAAATTTGGCAGGCATATCACCAAACCGTCGATATTATCGCGGTGGGATTTGAAATGATTGGCATAAAGTTCGGCATCAGGGATACTTTGCACGGCGCCATTTTCTGTGGCCTCATAAGGCAAGATGACAGCCTCAATGCCCAAACGATGCAAATGCGCCAAAACCTCTTGGCGTGCGGCCAGACAGGGCGCTGGGCTAAAAAAGGCCCGACTGCCAATCACGACCCCAAGGGTAATCTTTCGACGAATTGTAAGTGTCATGTTGTCTCCTGCAGCATTGCGACCCTTTAACCATCTTATAGAGTGTCTGCGTTCAATCTTGCGACATCAAGAGAAAAACCTCACCTGAATTGGGATTAAATGGCGGCGCAGGCTTGGGTGTGTTTTGGGCCTTGGTGCAGTCCAGTGGCTGCCTCCTTTTTATGACAGGCCATTTGCTGAATGGCGTGTGCCGTCATCGCTTAAAAGCTGCCATGTGCAATTAATGGGTGGATTTTCCTGCATCCTTATTTGGGGCGAACCGCCTTATTCCCCCCCATTTATCAGTGCAGCTTGAAATTCTTGCCAAGGCAGCGTATCTGCTCAGCGAACATCTGATTTATGAAAGCGTAAGATCATGGCGACGACCAATCCTCTGCAGTTTATCCAACAAGTGCGCGCCGAGGTTGCCAAGGTCGTTTGGCCAACGCGGCGCGAAGTGGTTTTGACCACGATTATGGTGTTTATCTTGTCGGCTCTGACGGCAACATTTTTTAGTTTGGTTGATATTGTAATTCGTTACGGGCTGACCCTGATTGTGACAGGGGCGTAATCCTATTTGATTTTGGCGCGGATTTCCCTTGATATTCAGGGGGCAAGGCTGTATCCCGCCCCAAACCAATGGAACAAAGGCGCGCAATGATTCGTCATGCGCGCTGTTTTTTGTTCTGGGTATAGTGGCGTAAGCCACTCAAATTATAGAATTTTCAGGCGATTATCGTCTGGGCAGACAAGGTGGATGTGGCATGGCCAAGCGGTGGTATTCGGTAAGCGTTCTCTCGAATTTCGAGAAGAAAGTTGCCGAGCAGATCAGAACAGCCGTCGCCGAGGCAAACCTTGGTGACGAAATCGAAGAGGTGCTGGTGCCGACCGAAGAGGTCATGGAAGTGCGCCGCGGCAAGAAAGTGACATCTGAGCGTCGCTTTATGCCGGGCTATGTTCTGGTCCGCATGGAAATGTCCTCGCGCGGATATCACCTTATTTCTTCAATCAATCGCGTGACAGGTTTTCTTGGGCCGCAAGGCAAGCCGATGCCGATGCGCGATGCCGAGGTGAACCAGATCCTGAACCGTGTCGAAGAAGGCGAGGTTGCACCCCGCAATCTGATCCGCTTTGAGACGGGCGAAAAAGTAAAAGTGACCGACGGCCCATTCGAGGGGTTTGATGGCATGGTCGAAGACGTTGATGATGCAAACAGCCGTTTGAAAGTTTCCGTTTCGATCTTTGGGCGGGCGACGCCCGTTGAATTGGAATTCACTCAGGTCTCAAAAGAGCTTTGAGTGGTGCCTGTGGGAGGCGCGCGCCCTGACTTGATCAGGTGTCGTAGACCGAACCACTAAACCGCGCCCTTCGCCCAATTCAGGGTGAGCGCAGTGAGTAAAGGAGAGGCCAAATGGCCAAGAAGATTATCGGTGCGCTAAAGCTGCAAGTTAAGGCGCAACAAGCCAACCCATCCCCACCAGTTGGCCCCGCTTTGGGTCAGCGCGGTTTGAACATCATGGCATTCGTCAAAGAGTTCAACGCAAAGACTGCTGATATCGAAGCCGGCACGCCAACACCTGTGATCATCACCTACTATCAAGACAAGTCGTTTAGCCTTGAATTCAAAACGGCCCCTGCGTCGTTCTTGTTGAAAAAAGCTGCTGGTTTGCCACAAGTGGGCAAGCGTAACCGTGCCAAGGGCTCTGATAAGCCCGGCCGTACGGTTGCTGGCACCGTGTCTTTGGCCCAAGTTCGCGCCATTGCAGAAACCAAGATGAAAGATCTGAATGCGACCACCATTGAGGGCGCTATGAAGGTTATCATGGGTTCGGCAATGTCCTGCGGCATCGAAGTGAAGGGTTAAGTCATGGCCAAGTTTGGAAAACGGACGACCGCTGCACGCGCTGCCTTCGATGGCAAAGAGCTGATCACGGTCGAAGCTGCCGTTGCGCTGATCAAAAGCGCAGCATCGGCTAAATTTGATGAGACCTTGGAAATTGCGATGAATTTGGGTGTTGACCCGCGTCACGCAGACCAAATGGTGCGTGGCGTTGTGGCCTTGCCAAATGGCACAGGTAAAACAGTCCGTGTGGCTGTGTTCGCCCGCGCTGGTAAGGCTGATGAGGCCAAGGCTGCTGGCGCAGATATCGTCGGCGCTGAAGACCTGATGGAAACCATCATGCAAGGCAAAATCGAGTTTGATCGTTGCATCGCAACGCCAGACATGATGCCGTTGGTGGGCCGTTTGGGTAAGATCTTGGGCCCACGTAACCTGATGCCAAACCCTAAAGTTGGCACGGTGACCATGGACGTCAAAACGGCTGTTGAAGCGGCCAAGGGCGGTGAAGTGCAGTTCAAAGTCGAAAAAGCAGGGGTTATCCATGCTGGTATCGGCAAAGTCAGCTTCTCGGATGAGATGTTGACGCAAAACGTGCGCGCCTTTGTGGACGCAGTGTCCAAAGCTCGCCCAGCGGGTGCAAAAGGCGCTTATGTTAAAAAAGTGTCTTTGTCGTCAACGATGGGTCCAGGTGTGGCCTTGGATATCGCTTCGGCGACTGCAAACTAAGCACGGTGCGTGACATCACGCACCTTGTATGTGCGGGTTAAGCCCGCGAATGAATTCCCGACCCTTTGGGGAAGGGATGGCTGGGGCGAACGTCGCCCCATCCTGTCCAAGACGGCCGGTGGCGCGCAAACGCCTTAATACCCTGCCTGAGATGGGGAACGAGATTCTGGACACCTTCGGGTGATCTTGGCTCGGGACCTTCATCACGGACCCGACTGTCTGCCGTAAGGCAGGCTTAATTGAGCCGGGGAGAGATCCCCAAACTTGGAGTGAAACTGTGGATAGAGCCCAAAAAGAGAAAGCGGTCGATGAACTCGGCCAAATCTTCGAAAGCTCTGGCGTTGTAGTGGTTGCCCACTACGCGGGTATGACGGTTAAACAGATGCAGGACCTGCGCGCAAAAATGCGTGACGTTGGTGGGTCCGTTCGCGTTGCCAAGAACAAGCTCGCCAAGATCGCCCTTGAAGGGAAACCCGCCGTTAAGATGGGTGACCTGCTCACGGGCATGACCGTACTTGCCTATTCGGAAGATCCTGTCGCTGCGGCGAAGGTTACCGAGGCCTACGCAAAGGGGAACGAAAATTTCGTGATCCTAGGCGGGGCTATGGGAAGCACGATTCTGGACCAAGCTGGCGTTAAAGCCGTTGCTGCAATGCCGTCGCGTGAAGAGCTGATTGCTCAGATCGTATCGGCGATTGGTGCACCTGCTTCGAACATCGCTGGGGCCATTGGCGCGCCTGCTTCGAACATCGCAAGCATCCTTTCGACCATCGAAGAAAAGGCTGCTGCCTGATCTTTACCTCGCGTGGGGATTATCCCTACCTCGTTGGAACCATCTTAACTGAACGGAACATAAAATGGCTGATCTGAACAAACTTGCTGAAGAAATCGTGGGTCTGACCCTGCTTCAGGCACAAGAACTAAAAACCATCCTGAAAGACACCTATGGCATCGAGCCAGCTGCTGGTGGCGCTGTCATGATGGCTGCTGGTCCAGCTGCTGCAGCTGCGCCTGCTGAAGAGCAAACCGAATTTGATGTTGTTTTGACCGAAGCTGGTCCAAACAAAATCAACGTCATCAAAGAAGTCCGCACCATCACTGGTCTGGGCCTGAAAGAAGCCAAAGACCTCGTTGAGGCTGGCGGCAAAGTCAAAGAAGGCGTGACCAAAGCAGACGCTGAGGCCTTGAAAAAGACCTTGGAAGATGCAGGCGCTAAAGTTGAACTGAAGTAATTCTATCCCCAAGGGGCGCACCCCTTGGGTTAAGAATACGCTGGCTGGGCCCGAGAAATCAGGCCCAGCCTAGCGCGTCTTGAAAGGGGCTTTTGCGAAAACCCCTTTCAAGGCGCGGACAGGTTCGGGAGCCCCCCAATGGGACGGGGGGCATGAATAGGACCTAATCCCCCTCTCGCCAAGCGGCGCGTTTTTCGGACCCCACCGAAGAAGGTGTCGGCGAACAAGATGAAAGGTTACGACGAGCATGGCGCAAGCATACGTTGGTCAAAAACGAATCCGCCGTTATTTCGGCAAAATTCGTGAAGTTTTGGAAATGCCGAACCTGATTGAGGTTCAAAAATCCTCTTATGATTTGTTTTTGCGGTCTGGTGACGCTGACAAGCCATTAGATGGCGAAGGGCTGCAAGGCACCTTCCAGTCGGTGTTCCCGATCAAGGATTTCAATGAAACCGCCGTGCTTGAGTTCGTGAAATACGATCTCGAAAAGCCGAAATATGATGTGGACGAATGTCAGTCCCGCGATATGACCTATGCAGCCCCCCTAAAGGTCACACTGCGTTTGATCGTGTTCGATGTTGATGAAACCACGGGCGCACGCTCGGTCAAAGATATTAAAGAACAAGAAGTGTTCATGGGCGATATGCCCTTGATGACACAAAACGGCACATTCGTTGTAAATGGCACCGAGCGCGTGATTGTCAGCCAGATGCATCGTTCGCCTGGTGTGTTTTTTGACCACGATAAGGGCAAATCC
This sequence comes from uncultured Paracoccaceae bacterium, assembly GCA_963924905.1. Classification (GTDB taxonomy): domain Bacteria; phylum Pseudomonadota; class Alphaproteobacteria; order Rhodobacterales; family Rhodobacteraceae; genus Cypionkella. Next base: position 578 of record CAWUUC010000226.1, on the reverse strand, counting down.
CATTCCTCGGGCAAATTGCTGTTTGCTTGCCGCATTATCCCATACCGTGGGTCGTGGTTGGATTTCGAGTTTGACGCAAAAGACAATGTCTATGCGCGGATTGACCGCCGCCGCAAATTGCCTGTGACGACGCTGCTTTATGCTTTGGGCATGGATCAAGAAGGCATCATGGATGCTTATTACCAAACGGTGATGTTCAAGCATGAAAAGAACAAGGGCTGGGTGACCAAGTTCTTTCCAGAGCGCGTGCGCGGAACACGTCCGACCTATGACATCGTAGACGCGGCCACGGGTGAAGTGATCTGCAAAGCGGGCGACAAAGTGACACCTCGCATGGCGAATGAGCTGATCAAGTCGGGCAAAGTGACCGAATTGCTGGTTCCATTTGACCATATCGTTGGCCGTTACGTTGCCAAGGATATCATCAACGAAGAGACCGGCGAAATCTGGGTCGAAGCAGGTGATGAGCTGACGATGGAATATGACCGCGATGGCGAGGTCAAGGGCGGCAGTCTGAAACTGCTGTTGGATCAAGGCATCTCCGATATTCCGGTTCTGGACATCGACAATATCAACGT
>CAWUUC010000225.1:0-3086 GCA_963924905.1 uncultured Paracoccaceae bacterium | reverse complement strand
CGGCGCGAGGGGACATGGCCCAAGATTGAACTTTATGGGCCGGGGTATTTGGAAACTTGGACGGCGCTTTATGATCTGTTTGGGCTGGATATTGGCCCGACCCTTGATCACGGCCAGCCGGATGAATATTGGCAACGCTATATGTATTTTAATGCGGGCTGGTTTTTTCATCATAGTGCGCCAAAATTTGGAAAGCGCTTTTTGGAATATGCGTGTAAAATCAGGGATATGACGCCCGAAGCTGTGATTGCGCAAGAGCTTTATCCTTGGCTGGATCAGATCGCTTTGCCATTGGTTATTCATGCCTTTGGCGGCGGACGGCCTGATGCGGGATTGGGGTTAGACGGGGATATCACCTGTCACTATCGCACCTTACCCCTTCTTTACGCCCGCGAAGCCGATCCTGTCGTGGCGGTGTTAGAACAGGTCGCCAATCAGCCCCAAACGCGACGTCTTTTGCGTGATTATGAGCCTGCAAAAATAATGATCTATCAAAATAAGGGGCGCAAGGCGCGCGCGCTCTTTGACCGCAATGATCTGCCAAGACGCGAGCAGATAATTCGCGCGCGGTTGAAAAAAGAAGGGCTATGGATGCGCTAGACCCATAATACGGGCAGCATCGACAGGATCAACAGACCCGCCATCGACCAGTTAAACAGTCGCAACCGCGTTGGATTGGATAAAAACTGGCGCAGCACCTCGCCCGCGGCGGTCCAGACGGACACCGACGGCAAATTGACACTGGCAAAGACCAGCGCAACCAAACCCGTGGCCGCAAAACTGCCATCGCCGCCATAGACCGTCACGGCAGAAATCGCCATCGCAATGGCCTTGGGGTTGACCCATTGAAAGGCGGCGGCCTGAAAAAACGTCAGGGGTTTGCCCGCCGATTGCGCCGCCTGTGGCGCGGCCGAGTGGGCGATTTTCCAAGCTAACCAAAGGACATAGATCGCCGCCAACCCCTTGAGCAGGGTCAAAACCTGCGGCACGGCGTGGATCAGTTGCGCCAATCCCAACCCCATAACCAAAACCATGAACGCATGCCCGCCACTGATCCCCAGCATATGCGGCACACTGCGGCGCACGCCAAAATTGGCCCCTGATGACAAAAGCATCATATTATTTGGCCCCGGTGTCACCGAGGTCGCGAAAGCATAGCCGATCAAAGGCAAAATATGGTCATATGTCATGCGCTCAGTATTGCAGAAAATTGCGGGTATAGATTGCAATTTGCGCGATAATGGGTCATGTTTTGCAACAAATGGCGAAGATGGATGATATAAACCAGAAAATATTGCAAGAGCTGTCGCGCGATGCGCGACAATCCAATTTGAATTTGGCCGAACGGGTGGGCCTTTCGCCCAGCGCTTGTCTGCGCCGTGTCCAAGATTTGGAACGTGCGGGCGTCATCAAATCCTATCGCGCGGTGATTGACCCTGCCAAAGTTGGTCTGGGATTTTTGGCCTATGTCACGGTGGGGCTAAACAGCCATACAAAATCCGCGCAAGAGGCGTTTGAACGCGCCATGACCCGCGCACGGGATGTGCGCGAGTGTCACAATGTGACAGGCACAGTGGAATATCTGTTGCGCGTCGAGACCGAAGATCTGGCCGCCTACAAACATTTTCACACCGAAGTTTTGGGGGTTTTGCCCCAAGTGCGTGAAATCACCTCTTTTGTGGTGATGGGCAGTCCCAAAGATGATCGCGCCTGATCAAGTTCCAGTTGTTTTCAATCCATCATTTGCTAGCATCCGCCTAGGAGGATATCATGACACATCATTTTGACACTTTGGTCGTCCACGCAGGCACTGCCCCAGATCCCGCCACGGGCGCGCGGCAGGTGCCCATCTATCAAACCACCGCCTATGTGTTTCGCGATGCCGATCACGCGGCGAAATTGTTCAATCTGCAAGAGGTCGGTTATATTTATTCGCGCCTGACCAATCCCACCGTCTCGGCACTGGCGGCGCGGGTCGCAGCCCTTGAGGGGGGCGCGGGGGCTGTGTGCTGCTCATCTGGGCATGCGGCGCAATTGATGGCGCTGTTTCCCATCATGGCGCCAGGACGCAATATTGTCGCATCCAACAAACTTTATGGCGGCACGATCCAACAGTTTTCCAATACGATCCGAAAATTTGGCTGGTCGGCGAAATTCGTGGATTTTGACGATCCAAAGGCAATCGCGGCGGCCATTGATGACGACACGCGCGCGGTTTTTTGTGAAACGATTTGCAATCCAGGCGGGGCGATTTCCGATCTGGATATGATTGCAAAAGTGGCCGCGGCTGCGGGTGTGCCGCTGATTGTTGATAACACGACAGCAACCCCATATTTGTGCCGCCCCATCGAACATGGCGCAACTTTGGTTGTCCATTCTGCAACAAAATATCTGACAGGCAATGGGACTGTGACGGGTGGCGTTGTGGTTGACAGTGGCAATTTCAACTGGTCGGCTTCGGATAAATTCCCCAGCCTTTCCGCCCCAGAACCCGCCTACCATGGATTGGTGTTTCACCCCACTTTGGGCAATATGGCCTTCACCTTTCATTCCATCGCGATTGGATTGCGCGATTTGGGCATGACGATGAACCCGCAAGGCGCGCATTACACGCTGATGGGTATTGAAACCTTGTCCTTGCGGATGCAACGCCATGTCGAAAACGCCCAGAAAGTGGCGGAATGGTTGGAAAAAGACCCGCGCGTTGCGGCGGTGACATATCCAGGCCTTGCCTCATCGCCCTATCACAAGCTTGCGGGTAAGATCGTGCCAAAGGGGGCTGGGGCCTTGTTTACGATATCGCTAAAAAGCGGCTATGAGGGCTGTGTAAAGCTGGTCGAAAGCCTAAAGCTGTTCAGCCATGTCGCCAATTTGGGCGACACGCGCAGTTTGGTTATTCATCCTGCATCGACCACGCACCGCCAATTGTCCGAAGCCGCGCAGATTGCGGCGGGCGCGGCCCCAAATGTCGTACGCTTGTCCATTGGTATCGAAGATGCGGGTGATATTATTGCCGATCTAGATCAAGCGATGGGCTAACTTAGGCAATAGCCCGTGGGCCGTTAAAAGCACCACGGGCTATTGCG
>CAWUUC010000224.1:0-3725 GCA_963924905.1 uncultured Paracoccaceae bacterium | reverse complement strand
TGGAACACCATGCCGATACCCCGCTCAGACGGTTCGGCCCAAGTTACATTCTTACCCTTAATAAAAATCTGGCCATCGGTGATGTCCAAAAGTCCCGCAAGGCAGTTCAAAAGCGTCGACTTTCCACAGCCGGACGGGCCGAGTAGAACGATAAACTCGCCCTCGGCCACATCAAGGTTCATTTGCTTTAGAACCGAGACACTGCCAAAACTTAGGGTCAAATCTTTGACTTCGATAGATTTATTCATCATTCAGCCTTTCACAGCACCCGCAGCGATGCCGCGCACAAAAAGTTTGCCCGAAACGAAATAGACGATCAGCGGCACAAGGCCCGTCAGAACCGTCGCGGCCATATTGACGTTATATTCTTTGACCCCTTGGACCGAATTGACGATATTATTCAGCTGCACCGTCATCGGATAAATCGCAGGTTTGGTGAAAACGACCCCGAACAAAAAGTCGTTCCAGATGCCCGTGATTTGCAAGATCAAGGCAACAACAAAGATCGGCATCGACATGGGCAACATGATTTTGAAATAGATCGTCCAAAATCCTGCCCCGTCAACACGCGCGGCCTTGAACAACTCTTCTGGAAGAATGCTGAAATAGTTGCGAAACAACAAGGTTAGGATCGGCATACCAAAGATCGTATGCACCATCACAAGCCCACCCAAAGTACCATAAATCCCCATTTCCCGCAGCAAAATCACGATTGGATACAGCATGATCTGATAGGGAATAAAGCTGCCGAATATCAAAATTGTGAAAAACGTATCTGACCCTTTGAACCGCCAATTGACCAAAGCATAGCCATTGACCGATGCCACGATGATTGAGATGATCACAGAAGGCACCGTGATTTGCACCGAATTCCAAAATCCACGCTGCAACCCGTCACAGTTCAGACCTGTGCACGCCTCGGACCAGGCCTTGACCCATGGCTGAAAGGTGATCTCGAGGGGTGGGGCGAAAATATTGCCCATCCGCACCTCTGGCATTCCCTTTAGGGATGTCATCACCATCACCCACAAAGGCAAAAGGTAATAGATCGACACGAAAATCAGCGTGCCATAAAGCATGATATTAGAACCAGAAAAGCGGCGCTTGGGTTTGGTGCCACGGGCCGCCGTCGCGGTCATATTGGTTGTTGCATCAGCCATTCTTTTTGCCCCCAAATTCCAAATAGGCCCAAGGGATCAGCACAACCATGACCGACAACAACATCATGGTCGATGCTGCAAAGCCCTGCCCCAGATTTTGCCCGCCAAACATATAGCGGTAAACATACATCGCAGGCACCTGACTGGCATTGCCCGGCCCCCCCGATGTCATAGCGACCACCAGATCATAAAGTTTGATCGTTCCCGCCGCCGCCAGCACCAAAACGGTGATAAACACAGGGCGCATCATCGGCAGGATCACGAAAAGATAGGTTTTCCATTTTGGAATTCCGTCCACCCGAACGGCCTTCCAGATGTCATCATCAATGCCGCGCAGTCCTGCCAGCATCAGGCACATGGTAAAACCCGTCCCCTGCCACAGACCCGCAATCAGCAAACCCCACAAAACCGTGTCAGGACTGTGCAATGGGTCAAAGGCGAAATTTTCAAACCCCATGCGGCGCACCACCTCTTGGATACCCATGTCAGGGTTCAAAATCCATTGCCAAACCAGACCCGTCACCACGAAGGACAGTGCGAAAGGATACAGCATGATCGTGCGGAATGTATCTTCAAAGCGGATTTTCTGATCCATCAAAACCGCCAGCAAAAATCCCATACTGATGGTGAAGATCATCGAAAAAGAGCCAAAAAACAAAAGGTTATGGATCGACGCGTTCCAGCTGTCATTTTCCCAAAGCCGCGTGTATTGGGCAAATCCCACAAAGTTTTCGCGCGGCAACAACTTTGAATCGGTAAAGGAATAAATCACGGTCCAAATCGTGCCGCCCACAAAAACCACCATCGTGGTGAAAATCATCGGCAAGGCCGCGATTTTGGCGTTCAGATTTCGAAACAGTTTAAATTTTCGTGCCTGTGCCGCCATCGGATCCTCCACTTGGGTAAAAAAGGGCCGCCCTTTACAGGCGGCCCCAGATTGATTGTGGTCGATTAGAGACCGGTTTTCAGGATTTCGACATAGCGCGCATGGGCGGCTTCGGCCGTCATGTCTGTCGACCAGAATTCACCTTGCATTTCGCCCAACTGGGTTTGCACGTCTGGCGACCACAGCTGATCACCAGCTGGCATGATGTTGCCCGACTTCAGAATTTCCAGACCCTTTTTCATGCAGTCGTTGGCCGCTGACAAGTCAACGTCGCCACGCACTGGCAAAGAACCTTTTTTCAGGTTAAATGCCACCTGCACTTCTGGCGAGACCAGCAAAGCTGCCAAACGCTTTTGCGCGGCTTCTTTGTCAGCGTCATCGACTTTAGGGAAATAGAACGCATCACCGCCGGTCGAGATATAGGCGTTCAAACCCATACCAGGAAGGCAAGTATAATCGGTGCCTGCAACTTTGTTTGCGACGGCAAATTCGCCCTGCGCCCAGTCACCCATGATCTGACCAGCGGCTTCACCGGTGATGACCATATTGGTGGCTTGGTTCCAGTCTTGGACGGTGGAATTTGCGGCCAATTTGCGGGCATCAGCCGCAGCTTGGAACACAGCCGCCATTTCAGCGCCCGCAGCCACATCCATATCCTTGTCGATATTGACCTTCTTCCAAAGATCCAGACCGCCAACGCCCACGGTCAATGCGCCAAAGGCTAGGTTCGACTGCCAAGACTGGCGGCCCAAAGCCAATGGGATTTTGCCCGATGCTTCGACTTGTGCGGCCGTAGCCACGAATTCATTCCAGTTTTGTGGAACGGGCAAACCGATATCGGTGTAAACTTTGTTGTTCAACCACAGCCATTCGGGCGAGTGGATGTTCAAAGGCGCACAATAAACGCGGCCATCAATGGTGCAGCTGTCCAGCAAGGATGGTGGGAAGATCACGTCTTTCCAATTATTTGCCTCGGCAACGTCGGTCAGATCCAGCATCATACCAGCCTCGACCAATTCCATCGCCTGTTGGCCATGGTTGAATTGGGTCGCACCCATTGGGTCGCCGCCGGTGATGCGCGAGATCATGACAGGGCGCGCGGTGTCGCCGCCACCTGCAATCGCGCCATCAATCCACTTGTCGCCCGATGCGTCAAATGCCTTGGCGAGTTCCGCCACAGCATTTGCTTCCCCGCCCGAGGTCCACCAATGCGTGACCTCAAGATCGGTCGCAAAGGCAGCCATTGGCAGCGCAGCAGACAGCATCAATGCACTTAGAAATTTCACGTTCTTCATTCAGTCCTCCCGACTCTGTAACGTTATAGTAAAAGGCTAAAACGTTATAGTTTTTCAATCAAGCCATTTATTTTTGCATTGGCGTCTTTTTTATGACCGCTATTTCAGCTATAGATGAAAGGGCGCAACCATCCAGAAACGTGGGAAAAACCCATCGGTTCGGGCGCGCAAACGGTGAAAAGTCAGGAATTTCAGACGGGGACGCATCCCCCGTAAACTTGGAAATGCGACAGAAAAACAATTGCTGCACGAATCAGCATTGAGGGACCGATGACGACGAAGACCACGCATGATGTTGATCCACACGACGATCACATGGCGGCATTGGCCGAGCGTCCGACGTTGAAAACCATCGCCCTTGCGACAGGATTGGCTGTGGCGCAC
>CAWUUC010000223.1:0-6216 GCA_963924905.1 uncultured Paracoccaceae bacterium | reverse complement strand
TTTGGCAGGCATGTTTGATCGGATGCGGCCACGTCTGGTCGCCTTGCGCGGTGCGGTTTTGGATGCGGAACCCGCTGTTGCGCTGGAAGGACATTTTCCAAAAGACGGTCAATTGGCCCTTGCGCGGCAGATGGCGGGCGTCTTTGGCTATGATTTTTCGCGGGGACGGATTGATCTGGCCGTGCATCCCTTTTCGTCGGGGGGTGGCAATGACAGTCGTATCACCACGCGCGTGGCCGAAGAAGATCCGTTCAATTGCCTCTATTCTACGATCCATGAGTTGGGTCACAGCTGTTATGAGTTGGCGATAGACCCAGCCTATGGCATGACCCCTTTGGGGCACGGGGTTTCAATGGGTGTGCATGAAAGTCAAAGCCGCATTTACGAGAACCAAATTGGCCGAGGTGTGGCCTTTTCTGAATATCTTTTCGGTGCGATGCGTGATCAGTTTGGCGAGATGAATGTCAAAACAGCGCGTGATTTTTACCGCGCAGTGAACCGTGTGCATGCAGGGTTTATCCGCACAGAATCCGATGAGGTGCAATATAATTTGCATATCATGATGCGCTTCGATCTAGAGCGCGGCTTGATCGCGGGTGATTTGACGGTGGGTGATCTTGAGGCGGCATGGAATGACCGCTTTTGGGCTGATTTTGGCGTCGCCGTTCCCCGTCCAAGTTTGGGTATGCTGCAAGATGTGCATTGGTCATGTGGTTTGTTTGGCTATTTCCCGACCTATAGTTTGGGCAATGTTTATGCGGGCTGCTTGAACGATGCGATGCGCGCGGCATTGCCCGCGTTAGATGCCGATTTAGTGCGCGGCGATACACGCGCTGCGACAGGCTGGTTGCGGCATAATCTGCAACAGCATGGCGGGTTGCGTAAACCTGTTGATACGATCACCCATGCTTGCGGCACCGCACCGAGTGAGGCACCGCTGCTTGATTATTTAGAAGCCAAGTTTTCCGACCTTTACGCATTATGAACGGTCAAAGCGCGGCGGTTTGGTTGCTCGCTTTGGGGCAGACGCTGACCTATGCGGGGGTGATGTATGCGTTTCCTGCCCTATTGCCTGATCTGATTGCGGATACAGGTTGGGGGGTGGCGGATTTGGCCTTTGGGCCAACTTTGGGTTATTTGGCGATGGCGGCGCTGATTGCGCCATCGGGTCGGGTTTTGGACCGTGGCTATGGGCCTGTTATGATGGTGGCGGGACCAATTTTGGCGGCGCTTTGCCTTGTCGGTTTGGGAATGGTGCAGGGTCTGTGGCAATGGAACGTGTTGTGGATCATCTTAGGCGTGGCACAGGCAGGATGTGTTTATGAAACCTGTTTTGCGATCTTGACACGGCGATTGGGCCAAGACGCGCGGGGAGCAATCACGCGTGTGACCTTAATTGCTGGATTTGCCAGCACATTGGCCTTTCCTTTGGGGCATTGGCTGGGAATCGACTATGGCGGGCAAGGCGGATTGATTGCCTTTGCGGGGATCGTCGCATTGGCCAGTATTCTGAATTTTGCAGCCTTTCGCCTGTTGCGCCACGGCCATCCCGTCCCCGAGGCGCATCCCGCCCCCAAAAACCTTTTGTCGGGCGTCTTTGCCAAGCCTGTGTTTTGGGCGATTATGGCGATCTTTACGGTCTTGGGCCTGAACCACGCAATGCTGTTGACCTATATATTGGTGCTGTTTGATCATCAGGGGGCAACGGTGCAAATGGCCACGATTGCAGCGGCCTGCATTGGCCCATCACAAGTTCTGGCCCGCCTAATCATGCTGCGCGGCGATGCACGGATCAGCAATGGCACAGCCACGCTGTGGGCGCTGGGCGCGATCATGATGGCCGCTGTCTTGTTGTTTTGGGCAGGTATCGCGCCGCAGCTTATCTTTGCTTTTGCCTTGTTCCAAGGCGCGGGGGCTGGGTTATTGTCGATTTTGCGCCCCCTTTTGATATCAGATCATTTGGGGCGTGGGGGCTTTGGCGCGATTTCTGGGGCCGTATCGGTTGGGCCGATTTTGGCGGCGGCGGCGGCCCCTGCGGTGGGGGCGGGCTTGCTGGCATGGGGGGGAGCTGCCATGATATTTGCGACGGCTCTGGCCTTGGCCATGATCGGGTTGGTCTTAGGAATTTGGGTGTTACAGAAAGCACGTGCATGACACTAAAATTGGATAAACAAGCGATCCAAACCTTTTTGGTTCATGATTTTGGCCCACTTGGGGCTGATTTTCGGATGGACCGTGTGGATGATACGGGGATCACCTTGCGCCTTAAAGTGTCGCCTTTGCATTTGCGGCCAGGGAATGTGATTTCGGGCCCATCTATGTTCGCGCTGGCCGATGTGGCGGTTTATCTAGCGATTTTGTCGCGGATTGGTCTGGTTCCGATGACAGTTACCACCAATTGCAGCATCGATTTTTTGCGGATGGCTGTGGCGGATCGCGATCTTTTGGCCGAGGCGCGTGTTTTGAAACTGGGCCGAGCGATGGCAGTAGGGGACGCACTGTTATACAGCGAAGGCCTGCCTGATCCTGTCGCCCGCGCCAGTCTGACCTTTTCCATTCCCAAAACCTGATTGTTTCAAACGTTGACCCATATGTGAAGTCAATTGTTTTGCCTTTTGGCAGGGATGTGGCATCTTGGGTCGCAATGTAAAAAGGAAAAAACAATGCCCTTTATCCCCGATCTGCGCTGGTCTGATGTCACCCCAAAGGCCCAATTTTTAAACCGCCGACAGATCATGGCTGGCGCGGCATTGTTGGTTCCAAGCATGGCGCTGGCATCGGGCTTTTCCACGGACGAGCCCCCAACATCGTTTGAAGATATCACCAGCTATAACAACTACTATGAATTTGGCTTTGGCAAAGAAGACCCTGCTGCCTATGCGGACGGTTTGACCATTGATCCGTGGTCGGTTGAGATCGGCGGTTTGGTCGACAAGCCTGGCCAATATGATCTGTCGGATGTTTTGGCAGGCATGACCATAGAAGAGCGGATATATCGTTTTCGCTGTGTCGAAGCTTGGTCCATGGTCGTGCCTTGGCAGGGGTTTGAATTGGCGGGTTTGCTCAACAAAGTTGGCGTCCAGCCAAGCGCCAAATTTGTCGCCTTTGAAACCCTCCTGCGTCCTGAAGAAATGCGGACACAAGCCGAGGGCTCTTTTCCATTTCCATATGTCGAAGGACTACGGCTCGATGAGGCTATGCACCCGCTGACCCTGATGGCCACAGGCCTATACGATCAGCCGATGCCCAAACAAAACGGTGCGCCACTGCGATTGGTGGTGCCTTGGAAATATGGATTCAAATCGATTAAGGCGATTGTAAAAATCACCTTGATGGACACTATGCCACCCACAACGTGGAATAAATTGGCCGCTAATGAGTACGGTTTTTTTGCCAATGTGAACCCGACCGTTGATCATCCGCGCTGGTCCCAAGCATCCGAACGCACGATCGGCGGCGGCCTATTTGGCGGACGTAAGGACACGATGATGTTCAATGGTTATGGCGATCAGGTGGCCAGCCTTTATGCGGGCCAAGATTTGGCAGTTGATTACTGATGGATCAGATCAATGCTTTGGTGCGGCGTGCACCAGCTTGGATGATCTACATTCTGGGTGCGATCCCCTTTGCAGCGCTGGTATGGTCCGCAAGCGTTGGGGGGCTGGGTGCTGATCCGGTAAAAGCGCTGGAAAATGAGTTGGGTGAATGGGGGCTGCGATTTCTGATCGCCTCACTGGCAATTACCCCCTTGATGCGGTTGGGTCTGCGCTTACTGAAATTTAGGCGCGCCTTGGGTTTGGTTGGTTTTTATTACATATGCCTGCATTTTCTTGTCTGGATAACATTGGACCTTGCTCTGCGCTGGGGGCAGATTGGCAGCGAACTTTATAAACGCCCATTCATTTTGGTGGGGTTTGCCGCATTCCTGATGCTTGTTCCACTGGCGCTAACCTCTTGGAACGGGGCGATCCGCCGTATGGGTGCGATCAGTTGGCGTCGTTTGCATCTGTTGGCCTATCCCGCAATTTTAGCTGGATCTGTGCATTATGTGATGATCGGCAAGGTTTGGTCTGTCGATGCTTTGGTCTATCTGGCGGTGACGCTTGCGCTTTTGGTGACGCGTTTGCCGTTTTTCGTGCGGCGCGCAGGATAGAATCGTGCTCTGATGCAGACAAATGTGCAAAAGGAGCCCGCCATGTCTGACTTTTTCAAACCCGTTTCAGGTTTCGATCTGCCACGCTTTGCGGGAATTCCGACATTTATGCGCTTGCCGCACGTGTCTTTTGATCATCCGCAATTTGATCAAGTCCAGATCGGTCTGATTGGTGCACCCTGGGATGGAGGAACGACAAACCGTCCCGGCCCCCGCCATGGGCCCCGCCAGTTGCGTGATTTGTCAACGATGATCCGCGCCCAAAATGGGGCGACATGGATTGCGCCCTTTGATTTGGCGCGATGCGCTGATTTGGGCGATGTTGCCCCAAATCCAGGCGATTTGATGGATAGTCTTGCACGGATGGAGGCGTTCTATACCCGTGTCCGCGCAGCAGGCATTTTGCCCCTGACAGGCGGAGGCGATCATCTTTGCACATTGCCTATCCTGCGTGCTTTGGGCAAAGATCGCCCCTTGGGAATGATCCAATTCGACAGCCATACTGATTTGAATGACATATACTTTGGAACGTCGCGCTATAATCACGGGACGCCCTTTCGTCGCGCTGTGGAAGAGGGTCTGCTAGACCCTAAACGATATGTGATCATCGGCATTCGTGGCACCGCCTATGGGCGTGAGGATTGGGATTTTGCGGCAAGCGTTGGTATTCGCATTATCCCTATTGCCGAATTTCACGCGCGTGGCGCTGAAGATGTAATGACCGAAGCGCGCGAAATCGTCGGGCAGGGTGACACCTATGTCACCTATGATATCGACTTTGTGGACCCGACTTTTGCGCCGGGGACCGGGACGCCCGAAGTGGGCGGACCAAATTCTTGGCAAGCACTGCAAGTCGCGCGGGGTCTGCGCGGCCTGAATGTTGTTGGTGCAGATTTGGTCGAAGTTTCCCCGCCCTTTGATCCGGCGGGGGGCACGGCTTGGCTGGGAATAAGTCTGATGTTTGAATTGCTGTGTGTCATGGCCGAAGGTTTGGCGTTGCGAGGGTAGGACATCTGTAAGCGAGGTGCGTCAAATGATGCACCCTACGCCCAGTCGTAACGGCCAGACATGATGTCGCGATGAATGGAGGAAAATGGCCATTGGGTCGGCGACTGAACAAGCCCATTTTCTACAGGGCTTTGCCAACAAAACCGCAAATGATCTGTGAAATCTGCGTCATTTCTGATGTGATGCTCCCAAAACCTGCGCTGCCAGATTGCACGCTCTGCGCGCAGAAAATGGCTGTTGCGCCGTAAACCCGCAGGCAGTCCGCGCGAAAAGCGAGATTTGATAAGACGCCAGCGTGTGCTGAAATCCCCGTCGCTGCTTGGCAAAGTCCATATGCAATGCATCTGATTGGGCAAAACCACCCATGCATCAATTCCAAACGGGCGTTCATGCCGCGTGATCGCCACCGCGCGCCTGAGGCGGTCGATCTGATCACAAAGCAAGGTTGAACCACAGTCAGCCAATGCGACCGTAAAGAATATCGAAGCCCCTGAGGATGCAAATCGCTTATAATGTGCCATCCAGTCAGTTTGGCTGAACAGGGTTAACAAAGAGTGAATATTTGTGTCGCCGCTGCAATCGAGTGACAAGGGCGTAGGGTGCGTGCTTGTCACGCACCACCCCTTTTGTCGGAATCTGACCAAAAAAGATCGCGAATCTAGTGGTGATTCCCGCAGGTTACGATTCGATTCGGCAAAGCTGGTCGAATTTGCTCCAATTGGCCTGTGCATAACGGCCTTCTCTTTCAGCAGCATCCAGAATTTCTGTCAATGAAACATGGGTTATTTGTAAATCTGTCATATTTCTTCATTTTTCCTCTTGCGGGTTTTGGATTGTGGGCCTAGATACCGGCTCACCGAAGACGAGACGTTGCAGCGATGCGGGTTGTGGTTTTGGAGTTGCTGGCGACGGCAGCGGATAAAATTCTGGATACACGAAGGCAGGTACGCCCAAGGTTTGGGTGTGACTGTTTATTTTGTGTCCCTGCTCTTTGAAATGTTTGGAAATTGAAGGGATATGTGGGCGGTTTGAGCGCATCGGCGTTTAACTGTTTG
>CAWUUC010000222.1:0-6186 GCA_963924905.1 uncultured Paracoccaceae bacterium | reverse complement strand
ATCGTCCAAACCTTCGGGCTCTAAAAAGATCTGATGGTGGTCTTTGTCGGCAAAGCGAACAACTTTATCCTCTATTGACGGGCAATAGCGCGGTCCAACGCCCGATATATGGCCGCCGTACATCGCCGAACGCCCTAAGTTTTCGCGCACAATATCATGTGTATGCTCATTGGTTTGGGTGATACCACAGGCAATTTGGCGCACAAAAGGCGTCTTGTTCAGAAAGGAAAACATCACAGGCACGTCATCGCCGGGTTGGCTGTCAAGTACATCCCAGCGAATGGTTCGACCGTCCAATCGCGGCGGCGTTCCTGTTTTTAGCCGCCCCCGTTGCAGGTTCAGTTCCGCCAATTGCGCCGCCAGCAATTGTGACGGCGCGTCACCAACACGGCCTCCGGGGCGGTTTTTATCCCCGATATGGATCACACCATTCAAAAAGGTTCCCGTGGTCAGAATAACCGAACCCGCCCTTACGGCGCTGCTGTCTGCCAGGGTAACACCACCGACACGACCATTTTCAACGATCAACGCGGCAACTTCGGCCTGTAAAATGGACAGGTTTTCAATATCAGATAACGCTGCCTGAATAGCGGCGCGATAAAGGGCACGATCGGCTTGGGTGCGGGGCCCTTGAACGGCGGGCCCTTTGCGTCGATTTAACAGACGAAACTGAATGCCCGCACGGTCCGCTGCCTGGCCCATAATACCGTCAAAAGCATCAATTTCGCGCACCAGATGGCCCTTGCCCAAACCCCCAATTGCGGGATTACAGGACATAACGCCAATAGCATCACGGCGCAAAGTGATAAGCGCCACCGAAACACCCATCCGCGCGGCCGCAGCGGCTGCCTCTGCACCAGCATGACCCCCGCCGACAACGACAACATCAAATTGTTTCACGTGAAACGCTCCTATTTTCCGATGCAAAAGCTGCTAAAAATTTCTCCCAACAGCATTTCAACGTCTACCCGGCCCAATAGCGCCTCTAGGGCAGTCAGTGCAACCCTTAGTTCTGCTGCAATCAACTCTGGCTGCTGTGAAGCCATTGGCAGGGCAGTTTTTGCCGCCTGCAGCGCCGCTATGCCAGTTTCTACGGCGATCCGTTGACGTTCCCGAATCAATAGCCCCGCCGACGCAGTCCGATTCTGTAAAGTTTCCCCTATTTTTTCAATAAGTTGGTCGACGCCCTGTCCCGTCTTGCCTGATAATCCTTGCCCACCGTGCAGGTCAGATTTACCTAAAAATACCAGATCATCAGGCAAAGGCGCGGTCAAAAGAACCTCATCTGCAGATTGCAGCAAGAATATGCGAAGATCGGCGCGGGCCGCACGACTGATCGCGCGAGAAATCCCTATAGATTCAATGACATCATCAGTTTCGCGCAGACCCGCCGTATCGAGCAAGGTGACCGCAAACCCCGCGATATCCATCTTCACTTCGATGACATCACGAGTCGTGCCCGCTATATCGGAAATAATTGCCGCGTCCCGCCCCGCCAAGGCATTGAGAAGAGTCGATTTTCCCGCATTCGGCGCACCCAAAATAGCCACCTCGAACCCGTCACGAATACGCTCTGAGGCGGTATTGGACGTCTCCTTTTGCAGGTCAATCAAAAGGGCGTCGATCAGGGCTCGCACCTCTGGCGTGACATCGACGGGGACATCCTCATCGGCAAAATCAATCGTTGCTTCGATCAGGGCGGCGGCGCGCAACAGGTTTTGACGCCAACCCTCAACTTTTTGACCAATCGCGCCAGACAGCACCTTTACCGCCTGTTTGCGCTGCGCCTCAGTGTCGGCGTCAATCAGATCAGCCAAACCTTCGACTTGGGTCAGATCCAGCTTTCCGTTGTCCATGGCGCGGCGGGTAAATTCCCCCGCCTGTGCCATTCGCAACCCATCCATCCCTGATAAAATCTGCAAAACCCGCGCCACAACCGCATGACTGCCGTGCAGGTGCAATTCAACACCCGGCTCGCCCGTGAAACTGGCCGCATCAAAGGCCAAAACCAGCGCCTGATCCACAAGGTCGCCCTGCCACACCAGATTTCGCAATTTGGCAACGCGCAAGGGTGGCATATCACAAAACTGTGTCAGCGCCCCATGCGCTTGTGGACCTGATATGCGAATAACCGCCACACCCGCCCGCCCACGTGCCGAGGCCAGCGCATAAATGGTATCCATGGCGCACCCTTGGGCTTAGCTGTTCATCGACTCAAAGAACTCTGCATTGGTTTTGGTTTGTTTCAACTTACCCAGCAGGAATTCGATCGCATCTGTTGTTCCCATAGGGTTCAAAATACGGCGCAAGACATAGGTTTTTTGCAGATCGGTTTTCTCGATCAGAAGGTCTTCTTTGCGTGTGCCGGATTTCAAAATATCGATGGCAGGGAAAACGCGCTTATCCGCGACCTTACGATCCAGCACAATTTCGCTGTTACCTGTGCCTTTGAATTCTTCAAAGATCACCTCGTCCATACGCGAGCCTGTGTCGATCAAGGCGGTGGCGATGATCGTCAGTGACCCACCCTCTTCAATATTACGCGCCGCGCCAAAGAAACGCTTGGGGCGTTGCAAGGCGTTGGCGTCCACACCACCCGTCAAAACCTTACCCGACGATGGCACAACCGTGTTAAAGGCACGCCCTAAACGCGTGATACTGTCCAACAGAATGACAACATCGCGCTTATGTTCGACCAACCGCTTGGCTTTTTCGATCACCATCTCGGCCACAGCGACGTGACGCGTTGCAGGTTCGTCGAAGGTGGACGACACCACCTCACCCTTGACCGAGCGCTGCATATCCGTGACTTCTTCGGGCCGTTCGTCGATCAAAAGAACTATCAAATAGCATTCGGGATGGTTGGCCGCGATGGAATTAGCGATGTTTTGCAGCAAAACTGTTTTACCCGTGCGCGGCGGGGCCACGATCAATGCACGCTGACCTTTGCCGATGGGGCAAACCAGATCAATAATGCGGGCAGAGCGATCTTTAATCGTTGGATCCTCCACCTCCATTTTTAGGCGTTCATCTGGGTAAAGCGGCGTTAGGTTATCAAAATGCACCTTGTGACGGGCCTTTTCAGGGTCATCAAAGTTGATCCGCGTCACCTTGGTCATACAGAAATAACGCTCATTATCCTTGGGCGCAGCGATCACACCCTCGATCGTATCACCTGTCCGCAATGAAAATTGGCGCAGAATTTCAGGAGAGACGTAGATATCATCTGGACCTGGCAGGTAGTTGGCAGATGGGCTGCGTAAAAAGCCAAAACCATCTTGCAACACTTCTAGAACGCCATCGCCGCCAATTTCCCAGCCCTCTTCGGCGTGTTCCTTCAAGATCGAGAACATCATCTCGCCTTTCCGCATGGAAGGGGCGTTTTCAATTTCCCATTCTTCGGCCATGGCCAGCAATTCTGCGGGTGTCTTGGCTTTTAGATCAGAAAGGTTCAATTGTTCAACGGTCAAGGGAATTCTCCAGCATAAACCACGCCAATGGCGGGTTCAAAATGCAAATATAATAGGAAAGCGGGATGGCCGAATGGCCGCGCTGATAACCACCTAGATTGCTAACGCAAAAAAGTCAACCAGTTCAGAATTTGACGATCACCGAGACAACAATCAAAATCAGCAGGACCGTGGGCACCTCATTGGCGATACGGTATTGCCGTCCCGTTAATTGGTTGGTCCCGTTGGCCAAACGTTTGCGCGCACGCCCTAACCACATATGAAACACGGTCATCGCAATCACAGAGCCGCCCTTAATCCAAGGCCAAATCATAGACCAATCAACAATCCCCGGTGTCGCGACCAAACACAGGCCAAAAAACCAAGTGGCAATCATCGCGGGGTTCATGATTGCCTTTAGCAATCTGCGTTCCATTGTCGCAAATGTTTCCAAAGTTGCCATACCCAGATCAGCCCGCTCGACATGATAGACATAAAGCCGTGGCAGATAGAACAAACCCGCCATCCATGTAATCACCGATATCACATGAAGCGCCTTGGTCCATAAATACCAGTCAGCCAGAAAATCCATCGCACGCCCTCTTTGTTTTCTTCTTCTTAAAGAAAGATTCTTAAAGAGGAAGATGATGTTGTAGGGCTTATGGATAACTGAATTTCGCGAAATGCCCACAGCTTTATCGACATGGATATATCTGTGGATAATGATCTTAGTGTTGGATAGAACAAAAAAAAATAACATAAATTACATAGAAATCAATAACGTAAATAAGATTTCTAACTTAGGATAAGTTTTCCATAGCGGACAATCAAAAAAACTATCCAGACCGTCAGTGATGACTTTTGCACCTGTGGGAAAGCCTCATGGCTTTGTCTTGTAACCTTGACAAAATGTCGCCTGTTCCGCCTTGATCGGTTTGGGTGCGAAATCTCGGCCCAACGCTCATCAAGAACAAACGCAGTTTTTCCACAGGGTCACACACATGCAGCGCGAAATGATTTTGGCCTCGTCGTCGCAAATTCGCACCACATTGTTGCAAAATGCGGGGCTTGACGTGGTGGCAATTCCTGCCCGTATTGATGAAGACGCTATTCGCGCCGCCCTTATGGTTGAACAGGCTAATCCGCGTGACATCGCCGACGCATTGGCAGAAGCCAAGGCGCGCAAAATCGCAGATAAAAACCCAACTGCCTTGGTTTTGGGATGTGATCAGATCTTGGCCCAAGGCGTGACGATTTATGCCAAACCTGAAACACCAGATCATGCCCTTATCCAATTGCGCCAATTGCGTGGCAAGTCGCATCAATTGCTGTCTGCGGCTGTTCTGTATGATGGAACAACGCCAATTTGGCGCCATGTCGGCGTGGCCCGTTTGACGATGCGAGATGTCTCTGACGGTTATTTGAATTCTTATATTGACCGCAATTGGCACTCGATCAAAGACTCTGTTGGTGGGTACAAATTGGAAGAGGAAGGTGCGCGCCTGTTTTCTGAAATAGATGGGGATTATTTTACCATTTTGGGACTGCCGTTGTTGGCGCTGTTGAATTTTTGTGCGTTGCGAGGTTTTATAGAGTCATGATGAAAACGATCCCTCTTGCTGGTGTTCTTGGACACCCTATCGCACATAGCAAATCGCCGCGCTTGCACGGCTTTTGGCTGAAACGCATGGGGATTGACGGACATTATATACCAATGGATGTGACGCCCAATGATTTGGCGGCCGCGTTTCAAACTCTGCCAAAACTGGGCTTTCAGGGTGTGAATATCACCATCCCACATAAAGAGGCTGCTTTGGCCTTGGCTGATATCGTCACGGAACGCGCTGCCAAAATAGGGGCGGCCAACACGATCACGTTTTTGCCTGATGGCCAAATTCACGCCGATAACACAGACGGCATTGGGTTTATCGCCAATTTGCGTGATCATGCGCCAAGCTGGCGTGCTGATCGCGGACCTGCCGCCATTTTGGGTGCGGGCGGTGCGGCGCGGGCGATCATCTGGGCCTTGCTGGATGCTGGCGTCACAGAGCTCCGGATCACCAATCGCACCCGCGCGCGCGCAGACGCCCTCAGCGTGGAATTTGGGCCAAATTTGCGGGTTTTTGACTGGGATCATGCCGCGCAAATGCTGGACGGTGCGATGACCGTGGTTAACACAACCTCTTTGGGAATGGCAGGACAAGGCGATTTCCCCTTTGGTTTTGGCGCGCTGGACGCCCGCGCGACTGTCACAGATATCGTTTATAACCCACTGAAAACATTATTTTTATCCCAAGCAGAGGCGCATGGTTGCACCATCGTTGATGGTTTGGGAATGTTGTTGCATCAGGCGGCCCCAGGTTTTGCGCGTTGGTTTGGGCAAATGCCACAGGTCGATCAAGACACCCGTGACGTGGTTTTGGGAATATGAGCTATTGTTTGGGCCTAACAGGGTCGATCGGCATGGGCAAAACCACGACGGCGGCGATGTTCGCGGCCCAAGGCGTGCCTATCTGGGACGCAGACGAAGCTGTGCATCGCTTATACCGGGGGGCAGCTATTGCCCCGATGGCTGCGGCCTTTCCCCAAGCAATCCAAGACGGCATCGTCAGCCGTGATCGTCTGCGTGATATGATCACAGCCAACCCCCCCATATTGGATCAAATTCAGGCCATTGTGCATCCAATGATTGCCGCTGACCGCGCCGATTTTATATCATCGGCCACCGCCCCCATCA
>CAWUUC010000221.1:0-3394 GCA_963924905.1 uncultured Paracoccaceae bacterium | reverse complement strand
CATGTCCCACGATCCCTTGTTGCAACCCTATCAGCTGAAACATCTGACCCTGCGCAATCGGGTGATGACCACCAGCCATGAACCCGCCTATCCCGAAGATGGCATGCCCAAGGATCGCTATCGCCTTTACCATCTGGAACGTGCCAAGGCGGGGGTGGCGCTGACCATGACGGCGGGATCGGCGGCGGTGTCCAAAGACAGCCCGCCTGTGTTTAACAATATTCTTGCCTACAAGGATGAGGTCGTGCCTTGGATGCGGCGCATTGCCGATGATTGCCACGAGGCAGGGGCCGCCGTGATGATCCAATTGACCCATCTGGGGCGGCGCACCCGTTGGGATAAGGGCGACTGGCTGCCCACGGTGGCCGCCAGCCACGCCCGCGAACCCAGTCACCGCGCCTTTCCCAAATTGATCGAGGATTGGGACATCACCCGCATCATCGCCGATTACGCCGACGCCGCCGAACGGATGAAAGAGGCGGGTTTGGACGGGGTAGAGTTTGAATGTTATGGCCATTTGATGGACCAGTTCATGTCGCCCTTTACCAACGCATTGCCCGCGCCCTATGGCGGCAATCTGGAAAACCGGGCACGCTTTACGATGGATGTATTGGCCGCCTGTCGCAAACGCGTTGGCCCCGATTTTCTGCTGGGCGTGCGTTATACAGCGGATGAGGATGAGGCGGGCGGCATCAACGCCGATGAGGGCGTTGCGATTGGCAAAATGTTGCGCGATTCGGGGAATGTTGATTTTCTAAACATCATCAAGGGGCGCATTCACACTGATCCCGCGATGACCGATGTGATCCCGATCCAAGGGATGAAATCAGCCCCCCATTTGGATTTCGCAGGCCGTATCCGCGCCGAAGTGGGCATGCCCACCTTTCATGCCGCGCGCATTCCCGATGTGGCCACGGCACGCTATGCGATTTCTTCAGGGCAACTCGATATGGTCGGCATGACCCGCGCCCATATGGCCGATCCGCATATCATGCGAAAAATTATGCAAGGCCGTGAACAAGATATCCGCCCTTGCGTTGGTGCCACCTATTGTTTGGATCGAATCTATCAAGGCGGTATGGCCTTGTGCATCCACAATCCAGCAACAGGGCGCGAAGAAACCATGCCCCACGATATCACCCCTGCCGCCACGCGCCGCAAGGTCGTCGTGGTGGGCGCAGGGCCAGCGGGCCTTGAGGCCGCGCGCGTGGCCGCAGAACGCGGGCATCATGTCACCGTATTTGAGGCCGCAGCCCAACCCGGCGGGCAAATCCGTCTGACGGCGCAAACAAAACGACGCGCTGAAATGATTGGGATCATCGATTGGCGGATGGCGCAATGCGCGGCTCGCGGCGTCACCTTTCATTTTAACACTTGGGCCGAAGCGGCAGAGGTGAAGGCATTAAACCCCGATGTGGTCATCATCGCCACAGGCGGTTTGCCGCAAAAAGACATTTTGCCCCACGGCAATGATCTGACAATTTCGGCATGGGACATTCTGTCGGGCGATGCTAAATGCGGCTCTAACGTTCTGATTTTCGACGATGCAGGGGATCATACAGCCCTGCAGGCCGCGCAGATGTTGGCGGAATCTGGGGCAAGGGTGGAAATCATGACCCCCGACCGCAGCTTTGCCCCAGATGTCATGGCGATGAACCTTGTGCCTTATATGCGCGCGTTGCAGGGGCGGGACGTGACCTTTACGGTGACACACCGCTTGACGGGGGTCGAACGCGACGGCAACCAGTTACGCGCGACCATCGGATCAGATTATATGCCGTTGGCGAAAACGGCTGTTTACGATCAGATCATCGTCAATCATGGCACTTTGCCGCTGGATGATTTGTATTTCGATCTAAAGCCGCTGTCACAGAATCTGGGCGCGGTGGATTATGACGCGCTGATCGAAAGCCGCCCGCAAAAACTGGGTGGCGGCCCCGCTGGGTTTCAACTGTTCCGTATCGGTGACGCGGTTGAGGCGCGTAATACCCACGCCGCCATCTATGACGCGCTGCGGTTGGTCAAAGACCTATGACCCCGCGCACCCCGCCCGTTTGCCCACGATCCAGCAAAATGTGATCCAACAAGATACAGGCCATCATCGCCTCGCCCACGGGAACGGCGCGGATGCCGACACATGGATCGTGACGGCCTTTGGTGATCAGATCAATGTCGTCACCCGCCACCGTCACCGTCTTGCGCGGGGTCAGGATGCTGCTGGTCGGTTTCACGGCAAAGCGCACAACAACGGGCTGACCGCTGGAAATACCGCCCAAAATGCCACCTGCGTGGTTTGATGAAAATTCGGGCCCATCAGGGCCCATCCTGATCTCATCTGCGTTTTCCACACCTGTCAGGGCGGCGACCGCCATGCCATCGCCGATTTCAACACCCTTAACCGCGTTGATCGACATCATGCCTGCTGCCAAATCACTGTCTAACTTGGCGTAAAGCGGCGCACCGAGACCCGCTGGCACATGATTTGCCACAACCTCAATGACCGCACCCACGGAGTTATGCGATAGACGCAAATTGTCTAAATACCCTTCCCATGATTTAGCAGCGATAGGATCAGGGCACCAAAAAGGGTTTTCTTCGATGCTGGCCATATCAAAACGGCTGCGATCCACGCCATGAGTTCCCATCTGAACCATATAGCCTGTCACGGTCAAATGCGGCACTAACACAGCCAAAACCTGCCGCGCCACAGCCCCTGCGGCCACGCGACACGCGGTTTCGCGCGCGCTGGAACGGCCACCGCCGCGCGGATCACGCAACCCGTATTTCTGGTGATAGGTGATATCGGCGTGACCGGGGCGAAAACTGGCAGCGATATCGCCATAATCTTTGGACCGCTGATCGGTATTCTCGATCAGCAATTGAATTGGCGTCCCTGTCGTGCGGCCTTGATAGACACCCGACAGAATTTTGACCGCGTCAGGTTCTTTACGCTGGGTGGTGAATTTATTCTGGCCAGGCTTGCGACGATCCAACCAAGGCTGAATATCTGCCTCGGATAGCGCAATTCCGGGGGGGCAACCATCAACGGTGCAACCAATGGCTGGCCCATGGCTTTCGCCCCAAGTGGTGACGCGGAAAAGATGACCGAAAGTGTTCATGGCTGGCTCCTTTGGCCCTGTGCATATGCGATGGCGGCCAAGGGATAAACAAGAAATTTCATACAGCCCTTGCACATACCAATCTTTTGCATATCCTAAGAGATACCTCGGGGTGCCTTAGTTGGCTGAGATGCGAAAGCGGACCCGTTGAACCTGAACCGGATTATACCGGCGGAGGGAAGGTGCATGGAACTCTCCATTCCCGACCACATCCGTCGCAACATGGAGACTGCTATGAAAACCACCCTCCTTGCTGCGGGCCTGATCACTGTTGC
>CAWUUC010000220.1:0-2959 GCA_963924905.1 uncultured Paracoccaceae bacterium | reverse complement strand
TCAACATATCAGGGCGGATGCGCTCCAAAGCCGCCGCTGCCGCCGCACCATCTGCCAAAACCTCAACTGTCCACCCATCGCGTGACAAAATAAATCTGATCGCCTCGGCGATATTTTCTTCGTCTTCAATCAATAAGATCTGTTTTGTCATAGCGGCCCCCCTAGCCACTATTAGGCCAATCAACTGCGCTGTCAAAACCGATCTTTCGATTAGGTCAAAATTGCAGGTTCGCGCCGTGCAGGGCACCCCATGCGCGGACACACCCGACAACTAGAACCAATTTCCAAAGCAGGCACATCAGCTTTGGGATTTGGCAAAATCAGCATCACCGCCTCGCGCAGTTCTGGCCCTGAAAACCCCGCAGGATAGCGCGGCAAGCAAAAGGCATGGATCAAAAATCGCTGCGGCGCAGCACCTGCTGTCTGGACCAATTGCATAATGGGAACCATTGGCTTGGCCAAGGCCGAAAACAAAGGCCAAAGCGCGCAAGCCGCCCCAAAACGCGGCAACGAAAACCCCGAAATGCGCTTACGCAGCGTCAATGTGCCCGAGGCATCACAAGTCACCAATCCCGCCCCTGCTCCAAAGGCAAGGCGGCGGAATGCGGTCATAGGGTCCGTGCCAAATCGCGCGGCCATGGCCAAGGCATCCATCCCATCTTGCGCCAATGCGCGTTCAAATTCTTTGGCTGGTATTGCCACGAGATCGGCGCGCACTGCCTTTTTAAGTGCAAGGGCCATATCACGGGCGCTGCGCGACAAAGCGGGGGGTAGGTCGAGTTCAGCCAATTGCCAATCGGCCGCGTCAGCCCAAGCTTCGACCTCTTCTTGGGGTGACGCCATACCTTGCGCCTCTATTTGCCCACCGCTGTCTAGGTATTTGACCAATGCATCCGCGCCCAGCGCAAGGCGCGCGGAATCCTGATCCAAATTCCGCAGAAACCGCGTTTGCCATTCTGTGTCCAGCTCTTCGGGGCCAGCCAAAATTGCCGCTGTCGATCGTACCGATGCAACGGCCGACAAAACTTCGTGCAGATTGGCAGATAGGTGGGGATCATGGCTCATGCGGTCATTGACGGCCTCAACTGCGGTTTCCAGCGCGGCGATGCGCTGCGCCATGCCCAAAATAACCTGAGCCCATCCAGGAAATCGGCCTGCAAATTCTTCAACGCGCAGGGCCTCGCCAGCGGGCCAAACGGTGGCTGTTGCACGCAGATCGTCAATCACAGCGCCCTCTGGCCCTTCGGCAAAGGCGGCGATGGGTTGATCCAAAACTTCGGACAAGCGCAGCAAGACAGGTTCGGGAACACGGCGGCGGTTGTGTTCGATCAAATTCAGATATGAGGCAGAGACCCCAGCCCGCAAAGCGACATCGCCTTGGCGCAAGCCCAGCGCCACGCGCCGCGCCCGTAATCGGTTACCAGTTAAGGCAGAAAGTGTCATCAGCGGCCTTTGTAAAGATACTTTTGTAAATTACTTTACAATCGATACAACCGCAAGAGGAAACGCGCCCAAGTCTTACCTAGGGCACGTTTTTTTTGTTATTGCAGCGCCTTGTCAGTCACAGCATGGCTCCACGCACCTGCGGGCTCTGCGGTGATGACAGGGTCAGATCCGCCCGACATCAGCGCGGCCACGGTGCGCTTATAGTCACCCTCGTCCAAGGTGCCGTTTGATCCCGCGGTCAGTTTTGCAATCTCGCCCATCATGCGGGTTTGGTGTTCGATTGTTTGCGCGCCTGTTGCATCATTCTCAATGACAATCCCTGCGGCCTCATCAACATTTGCCTCGGCATATTTCCACCCCTTCATAGAGGCGCGCACAAACCGCACCATCTTATCTTCAAAGGCTGGGTCGGACAGCTTGTCCTCCATGACATAAAGACCGTCTTCCAGCGTCGCTACGCCCTCGTCTTCATATTTGAAGGTGACCAGATCATCGGGTGTCAGGCCCGCGTCAATCACCTGCCAATATTCGTTATAGGTCATGGTTGACACACAAGCCGCCTGCTTTTGCAACAATGGATCCACGTTAAAGCCCTGCTTTAGAACCGTCACATCCGTGCCATCGGTTTTCAGACCCAATGTGTTCATCCAGTTCAAGAACGGATATTCATTGCCACCAAACCAAACACCCAAAGTCTTGCCTTTGAAATCTGCGGGGCTGGCGATACCAGATTCCTTAAGGCACGTCAGCATCATCCCTGATGATTTGAAAGGTTGCGCAATATTGACCAAAGCCAAGCCTTTTTCCCGCGCGGCCAAGGCTGACGGCATCCAGTCGATCACCACATCTGCACCGCCACCTGCGATCACCTGCGTTGGGGCCACATCTGGACCGCCCGGAAGGATCGTGACGTTCAGACCTTCTTCCTCATAAAACCCTTTTTCAGCCGCAACATAATAGCCTGCAAACTGCGCTTGCGTCAGCCATTTCAATTGCAAGGTCACATCATCGGCCGCAAAAGCCGCCGATGTCATCGCACTGGTCGCCACGGTGCCAAACAGCGCCGCTGTCAGAATCTTTTTCATCATTAACCTCCAAGTTGGGGCCATGTTAGGCCGTTTTATCGTCTTTGTGACGGGTGCCAAAACGTCACCCGCTTCTCGATCAGCGCAACCACGGCGTAAAACCCTGATCCCGCCAATGCCGCTACCGCAATCTCGGCCCAAACCATGTCCAGACCCAGCCGACCGACCTCGGCTGTGATGCGAAATCCCATACCCACTGTGGGGCTGCCAAAAAATTCGGCCACAATCGCGCCAATCAGCGCCAATGTGGTGCCGATTTTCAGCCCATTAAAAATAAACGGCGCCGCCGCAGGCAGACGCAATTTAACCAATGTTTGCCAATAACTGGCCGAATAAGTGGCCATTAAATCCCGCTGCATTGGTGCATTGGCCGCAAGCCCCGCGATAGTGTTGACCAAAACGGGGAAAAACACCATCACCACAACCAC
>CAWUUC010000219.1:0-3769 GCA_963924905.1 uncultured Paracoccaceae bacterium | reverse complement strand
GTCAAGAAGATCGCTACCGATCGCGACACAATCGTGATTGATGCGCGCCGCTCTGACGCAGAAACAGCAGCCGTTTTGGCCGCGCCATCGTCCGATTTTTCTGGCGAAGAGTCCTGATCTGTTGATATGAAAAAAGGCCCCGTGGGAAACCACGGGGCCTTTTTTATTGCCTTGTTACTTTATAGCGGGGGTAAACATTGGGTTACCGCTGACGGTGTCCGTCACTTCTTCTTGCAAAACATCCCAATGTTCGACGATCAATCCGTCCTCAATGCGCAAAATATCCACGCCGATCATCGGCTTGGGCCCAAATCCCGTGACGCGAAAATGGACGGCGACCATATTGCCTTCGGCGATCACATTGCCAATTTCATAGGAGAGATTTGGCATCGGATCAGAGGCCATTCCGATCAATGCTTCGGGGCCGTTTGGAAAAGCAGGATTGTGCTGGATATAGTTTGGCGAGAACAATTCTTTGACGCGCTCTGGGTTGGGTTCGATAAAGACGGCTGTCAAACCTTCGATGGCGATTTCTTTGGGGGTCTGGGCAAAAACCATGGTCGTGCTGATCAACAGCGGCAGGGCAGCAAGGACAAATTTATTCATTTGTAACTCCTATAAAGTCTCAAAATCAAGACAAGTCTCATTTAGTAACTTGTGTTGTGTTTGAAAAGGAGGCAGTATTTTGTGCATAGGTAACCAAAAGTGAACCGTGATGCGTGATCTGCCCCAAGGAAAAATTATCGAATATGCCGCACAAGGCTTTGATCTGGCCAAGTGTCCCGTGCGCAGCGTTTTGTCGCATATCTCGGCGAAATGGACAGTCTTGGTACTGCTTTTGCTGCATGAGGGGCCGAAGCGGTTCAATGCGCTAGGGCGCGGAATGCCAGATGTATCCAAGCGTATGTTGACGCAATCCCTGCGGGATTTGGAACGGGATGGGCTGATTACGCGCCATGTATTTGACACAAAGCCACCCAGTGTCGAATACCGCTTGACTGCATTAGGCGAAAGCTTAATGGAACCTATGCTGCTGTTGGTCGATTGGGCATCAGTTAAGCACCCAATGATCACAGAGGCCCGCACCAAGTTCGACGCCTCATAAGCCAGAGAAGCGGACAATGTCTGATAATTTGCGCGGTGTGTTGTTGATGTGTTTGGCAATGTTCGCCTTTACCATCAACGACAGCTTTATGAAGGCCGCGAGCCTGGAACTGCCCTTATTCCAAGCTATTTTCTTACGCGGATTTGCGACAACAGCTCTGCTGCTTATCTTGGCGCAAATCACACAAGGCAAGATTGATTTGCGGCCTGCGTTCGGGGATGGACCTGTGTTGACCCTACGAACCTTGGGGGAAATTGGGGCATCTGTCGCGTTCTTGACAGCCTTAACCCATATGCCTTTGGCCAATCTTTCGGCGATCATGCAGGCCTTGCCCTTAGCGATTGCGCTTGGGGCCGCAGCGTTTTTTGGTGCATCGCTCGGTTGGCGGCGTTTGGTTGCGATTTCCGTTGGTTTTGCGGGTGTTTTGTTCATTGTCAAACCGGGGACCGACGGGTTTGATATCTGGTCATTGGTCGGGTTGGCAGCGGTTGCCTTTGTGGTCGTGCGCGATCTATCGACATCGAAATTGTCGTCTGGCACCCCATCGGTGACAGTATCTATTTGGGCGGCAGGCACCGTGACAATTTTAGGCGGCGTGGTGATTTTGTGGCAGGGGTGGCAAGATGTCACTTGGCACAATCTTGCGATGACAACGGCCGCCAGCGCTGCCTTGGTCGTGGGGTATATGGCATCAGTGATGGTGATGCGCGTGGGCGACATCGCGGTGGTGGCCCCGTTTCGCTATACGGCGCTGATTTGGGCGATTGTCTTTGGCTGGGTTTTGTTTGGCACTTTGCCAGATGGGCTGACATTATTGGGTGCGGCCATCGTCATTTCAAGCGGCATCTATACAATCTGGCGTGAGGCACGGCGCAAGTCGGAAAGTCATTTGTAATTTCGGATTTGGATGCCTAACTGATTAACGAAACCATTAAAGGCCCAAGATGCTTCGTCACCCGCGTGTCATTCCAATTTTGCTGGTCCTGATTGCCATCGTCTTTTGGGTTTGGATGCGCGATCCCAATTTGGATTTGCGCCTTTCGGCACCATATTTTCACGACGGGGTGTTTGTTGGTGGGCGGGCAGGGATCATCCAATTCCTACGCACCCAATTTTGGAACCTTTCACTCGGGATGGCTTGGTTGTCATTGGGGGCGGTTCTGCTGTCTTATGGCCTAAATAAGACAACTTTTTTGGGCCTGGTGCGGCGTGACTGGAATATCATCCTTTGGGGGTTCTTGTTGGGGCCAGGCTTGGTGGTCAACGCCATTCTGAAAACCTTTTCCGGTCGCGCGCGGCCACAAAACGTTTTGAATTTTGGCGGCGAAAATCTGTATACGCCCATCGGCCAAATTGCCGATCAATGCGCACAAAACTGTTCGTTTGTATCGGGCGAGGTGTCGGGTACGACCGCCACCTGTATTGCACTTTTGATGATTCTGTCTGCCCACGCCCATCGGATGTCGATTGAAATGGAAAGACTAGCGCAAGCGGGCATTGCTGGCATCTTTGGCTTTGTATTTTGGCAGCGTGTCGCCTCTGGCGGGCATTTTGTGTCGGACGCGATCTTGGCGGCGCTGATCACCGCCTTGGTCATGGCAATTCTGGCGCGGTATTGGCCGCAATCAGCTGATCGGGTTGCCGCTGCATAGCCGCTGTTGACATATGGTGCGACTCTGTCTATCAGCCGCGCTATCCATGGCGATTCCGCAAGGGTGGTCTAGGGACGAGATACTTGATGAGGTCATGATCCGGGTTTATCCCCCGATCCTCTGGTTTTACACCGCACCGCCCCCAGTGGGGGACGTCTGCGGTTTTATCTTTTTGTGATTTGCACAAAAAGGCGTCGAGAAGCAGTGCATCCAGTGGGATGCGAGTATTGACAGCCCCTTAAATAGGGGCAACACGAGGAACGTTAATGCCAACTATTCAACAGCTTATCCGCAAGCCGCGGGAGCCAAATGTTCGCAAGTCCAAGTCGCAGCACTTGGAATCTTGTCCGCAAAAGCGCGGCGTTTGCACCCGCGTCTATACAACCACCCCGAAAAAGCCGAACTCTGCTATGCGGAAAGTCGCCAAGGTGCGTCTGACCAACAGCTT
This sequence comes from uncultured Paracoccaceae bacterium, assembly GCA_963924905.1. Taxonomy (GTDB): domain Bacteria; phylum Pseudomonadota; class Alphaproteobacteria; order Rhodobacterales; family Rhodobacteraceae; genus Cypionkella. Next base: position 564 of record CAWUUC010000219.1, on the reverse strand, counting down.
CGAGGTTATCTGCTATATCCCAGGTGAAAAGCACAACCTTCAGGAACACTCTGTGGTTCTGATCCGTGGCGGTCGTATCAAAGATTTGCCGGGTGTGCGTTATCACATCCTTCGCGGCGTTTTGGATACCCAAGGCGTCAAAGAGCGTCGTCAGCGTCGTTCGAAATACGGCGCTAAGCGTCCGAAGTGAGGAAATAAGATATGTCTCGTCGTCACGCCGCTGAAAAGCGCGAAATCCTACCTGACGCCAAATATGGTGATAAGGTCCTGACAAAATTTATGAACAATCTGATGCTGGATGGCAAAAAGTCTGTCGCAGAATCAATTGTTTATGGCGCTCTGTCTCGGGTTGAAACCCGTCTTAAGCGCGAACCAATTTCAGCCTTCCATGAAGCGCTGGAAAACGTAAAGCCTTCCGTCGAAGTGCGTTCGCGCCGCGTCGGTGGTGCAACCTACCAAGTTCCTGTCGAAGTGCGCACGGAACGTCGTGAAGCATTGGCCATTCGTTGGTTGATCATCGCGGCCCGCAAGCGCAACGAAAACACCATGGAAGAGCGTTTGGCA
>CAWUUC010000218.1:0-2505 GCA_963924905.1 uncultured Paracoccaceae bacterium | reverse complement strand
TGTCTATGAGGGCGCACCAACCCCTGTGACGGCCTTTTTGGCCACCGCGCCCAAAGTTGCGGCGATGGCCTTGATCGCGCGGGTGACACATGATGCCTTTGGGGGAATAATTGGGGATTGGTCCCAAGTTTTGGCGGCCCTTTCGGTTGCATCGATGTTTTTAGGGGCAATTGCGGCGATTGGGCAGCGCGATATCAAACGTCTGATGGCCTATTCGTCAATCGCACATATGGGATTTGCGCTGATGGGTTTGGCCGCTGGCACGGCCTTTGGCACCCAAGCGATGCTGGTCTATATGACGATCTATGTGACGATGAATATCGGCACATTCGCGTTCATCTTGTCCCTGGAACGGGACGGGGTTTCGGTATCGGATCTCGATAGTTTGAATATGTTTTCAAAATCAGAACCGCTTAAGGCGATGGTTGTATTGATTTTGATGTTCAGCCTTGCGGGCGTGCCACCCATGCTGGGATTTTTTGGTAAACTTTACGTTTTGCAAGCGGCCTATGATGCAGGCATGGCATGGTTGGCGATCGCAGGTGTTATCGCCTCTGTGATTGGGGCGTTTTATTATCTGCGCGTGGTTTATTTCATGTATTTCGGCAAAGATATAACGCCTGCCACCAGCCGCATGGCCCCCGTGCAATGGGTGGTCTTTATGGCCGTGGGTGCCATTGTTTTGCTGGGGATGATCAATTTGTTTGGCATCGAAGGCCCGGCACAGGCCGCGGCGGAGGCTTTGCTTGGCTGATCCGATTTCGGGGCCAGTGACGATTTTTGACAGCTTGGCCTCGACCAATGGCTTTGCCTTGGAAAAAATGGATGGTCCCGCTTGGGTGATGGCGCGCGTCCAAACCGCAGGGCGGGGCAGACGGTCGCGCCCTTGGGCCAGTCCGCTCGGTAATCTATATGCCACGCATCTGTTGCATCCGACCGAACCGCCCGCAACGGTCGCCTTACGCAGTTTTGCGGCAGCTCTTGCGTTGCATGGGGCAATCGCTGCCACCACTGGGGTGAATGCCGCGCTAAAATGGCCCAATGATGTGTTGGTGGATGGCGGCAAAGTGGCGGGCATCTTACTAGAGGCAACGATCCGTCAGTCTCGCCCTTGTCTCGCAATTGGATTTGGCGTCAATCTGATCTCCGCTCCAGACGCGTCGGTCGTTGAAATGGGGGCGGTTGCGCCTATATCTCTTTTGACAGCCACAGGCCAAACCATCGCACCCGAAGATTTTTTAGCGGCCCTTGCCACGTCCTATGCGCGGTGGGAAGGCATCTTTCAGGCCAACGGCTTTGGCCCCTTGCGGGCCGCTTGGCTTGATCACGCCGCCCGCATCGGCCAAGTGATCCGCGCCCGAACAGGCACGGCCACCCATGAAGGGGTCTTCGAGACAATCGATGAGGCGGGCAATCTGATTTTGATCACCAAGGCAGGGCCGCGTGCGATCCCTGCGGCGGATGTGTTTTTCTAGGGGATGTCAGATGCTTTTGGCCATTGATTGCGGCAATACAAATACCGTCTTCTCAATCTGGGACGGGGCGAAATTCACAGCAACATGGCGCATCGCCACCGATCATAAACGCACAGCAGATGAATATTTTGTCTGGTTTTCATCGCTGATTATGCTGAACAACACCAAGGCAACGATCACCGAGGCTATTATATCGTCCACAGTGCCCCGCGTTGTGTTCAATTTGCGGGTGCTGTGCGATCGTTATTTCGGCTGTCGCCCTTTGGTGGTAGGAAAGCCCGACTGCGCCTTACCTGTGGCGCCACGTGTTGACGAAGGCACGATTGTGGGCCCTGACCGTTTGGTCAACACTTGCAGCGGGTTTGATCGTCATGGCGGCAATTTGATCATCGTGGATTTTGGCACAGCCACAACCTTTGATGTGGTGGATTTTGACGGTGCCTATGTGGGGGGCGTGATTGCCCCCGGGGTGAACCTGTCACTAGAGGCGCTGCATATGGCCGCCGCGGCCTTGCCGCATATCGATGTTGCCAAACCAATGCGTGCAATTGGCACCAATACGGTTGCTTGTATGCAATCAGGGGTCTATTGGGGCTATATCGGCCTGATCGAAGGCATCGTGCGCGCCGTGCGTTCTGAACGCAGCGCACCCATGAAAGTTATTGCGACAGGGGGCCTTGCCTCATTGTTCGCCCAAGGAACCGAAAGTTTTGACGCAATCGAGGATGATCTGACCATGCATGGTCTTGTCCTTATCAACACATATAACAAGGAAACAGCATGAGCGGTGAGCGGCTGATCTATCTACCATTGGGCGGGGCCGGCGAAATCGGCATGAACGCCTATGTCTACGGCTATGGCCCCAAGGGCAAGGAACGTCTGATCCTAGTCGATCTGGGGGTGGCCTTTGCCGATATGGACACAACCCCGGGCGTCGATCTGATCTTCCCCGATATCTCATGGCTAGAGGCCAATCTTTCGCGTCTAGAGGCGATTTTCATCACCCATGCCCATGAAGACCATATCGGCG
>CAWUUC010000217.1:0-6365 GCA_963924905.1 uncultured Paracoccaceae bacterium | reverse complement strand
CGCCAATGGGCACACCTTTGGCCAATTCTTGAAAGTTTTTTAGATCTTTACCCCAAGCATGCCCGACTGATCTCGCATCGCGATCGCCTGTCATAATGGCGCGCAATTCTTTGCGCCCGCCCAGCCTTTCCGTCGCGATATCGTAGTCAAAAAACCGCAAATGCAGTAAATATAGATGCGGGTCCAAATAGCGCGGCAAGTGGTTGCTGGAGTGGCCCCCGATGGTAAAACCGATATCTTGGCGCACAACACTGGGTTTTGAATAATTTGCATTCGCGCGAAAATTCCGCCGGCGCGACAAGATGGTGGCATCGTCGCTGATTGGATCGGTTTCTATTTCTGGGTTATGGATCAATTCCAAACCCAATGGGCTGATTGATTTGGGCGTCCCGCGGCCCGAATAGCGGCGCAAATATGTGACCAAATCGGGCGCAGCATCTGGATCGACGATGATGACTTCGTCTACGTCACCAACAAACATCCAATTATAATACCGCAGCATTCCGTTGCAAAACTGGGATAATAGGGTCCAACGTCGGCGCTCTAATCGAAACAAGGTTGGATCACGGGGTACACGGATGACATTGCAGCCATCTGCAATGCGATCATGTTCTGCGTCACCGCCATGCGACAGAATATAAAGATGTTCGCGACCAAACTGTGCCCCGTAATAACGCACCCAACGGTCTAGGAAAAAGTAATCCTTATAGGCCATCGTCATCGCCCCGCAGGGAACCTTGGTGGGGTCCATAATTTCGCGCGTTGCCATTGAAAAATTCCTAAACCAATGGCTTATTCGCTAGCAGTCTGGATCAAAAAATGCAAGGTCGGTGCGGCTGTTTTGGCGCAGAGGGCGCGTTTTCAGCTGCGGATCGCAATGATATTCGAAAATCTGAGGCTCTGCTGCGTGGCGTAGATCTTGAAGCCAGTTTTTGGCCTTTGCCGCATGGTTTTGGGTTGCGCTGGAAAATTCGTCCCCTCCACTTTGAATTGATCTGCCAATGAGAATATATAGCACGGCGTCAACGGCCAACTTCCATGCCATCTTCGTTCTTGGAATTGCGTTCTGCGCCTTGACGATATAGCCCGAGCCAGTTGAAACTGTTGGAAACACGATTTTCAAGTTGTAAGATTGGTTCTTATTCCGAAACAGTTCCTTTTGCTGTAGATATCGGGCACTATTAAAAAATAAGACGGCAATACGTTTATGAGGTTTTTTTGTGCTGACTATTGATAAAGATTTGCCGCCGTCAATTTTGATCGGTCAAGAGGTGCGGGCCTTGCAATCGTCCATTGCCAATATGGGGGGCGTTTGGTTTCATGCTGATCCTGACCATGTTTTGATCAACGATGACGTGGTGACTGGCTGGCGCGCACAAGGTGATGGGCCCGAAGTGATTGCTGTGCCAACTGCCCCCAACGACAAAAACACGCAGTTTGACACCAGTCTTTCAGCCTTTGTTTTTCGAAGCTCCTTACATTGCGGCCTGACTTTGCCAAATGTCGTGTCCGCCATTCGCAAATTTACCGTCGCCATCGTTTTCGCCAGTCCCGACGAACCCGCCCGCAGTCTTTTTTCGCTAAATGTAGGCGCAAACAATTGTATGATTTTCTTGTCCGAGGCGGAGGGCGAGATTTTTGCCCAAGATAAATCAGGCGCAGTTCGCGTCGCGTCGCCTGTGGTGGGCCGCAGTCTGGCCAAACAATTGGCGATTTTGTCTTATGATCAAGGTCAACTTTCATTGTGGACGGGGGCTGGTTTGGTCCGTCATTCAGGCCGCCCTCAAGGATTGGACGCACCCGCTGATTTGTTCATAGGATGTCGGTCCAATAGATATGGTTTGGCAAAAACCCTAGGGTCATCGCGCATTTATGATGTGATGTTTTGGTCTGACCACGCGCTTTTGGATGAAAGAAACCCAGCCGATAAGTCGGCACTATCCTTTATCCATCGCTATCATCGGTGGACGGCTTAATGGAATATCCAGTGATCCTGCCACCCGAAATGTCGCTTGAAACTGTGACGCCGACCGCACGTTTTGTTGTGATGGGGCAGGGGGCAAATCTTTGGTTTGAGCGAGGCTCGGACGTGTTGATTGTCAGTTTCGACAATCTCGCCACAATTGACGAAGGTTGGCCGCGCGGTCCGTGGATGCATCGCCGATTATTGCCATTGGGATATTCAGTTTTGGGGGTGCAAAGCCATGCAAAAGATTGGTTTCGTACCCCGACCGCGCCCAAAATGCTGCGTCAATTGACGGCGCAGGGATTTTTTGACGGGTTTGCACGAATTGTGATGATTGGCGCCTCTATGGGGGGATTTGCGGCGCTCAATTTCGCTCCTTTGGTCCCGCGGGCGCGTGTGATTGCACTGTCGGCACAATCAACAATGAACAAGGATATCGCCCCTTATGAGGCGCGTTTTCCCTTTGCTGTGCGAAAATCAAATTGGCAAGATCCAGATTTTTTGGATGCGGCCCGCGCGATTTCGGCCATACCGGCCGTCGCCTTGTTATTTGACCCTCTGACCCCCGAAGATGCCAAACATGCCGATCGCATGGCAGGGGCGAACGTGCAACGCATTCCCTTGCCCCATGCCACGCATGAGGCTGTCCGCGTGGTGATCAAATCGGGTGCTTTGGCCACTTTGATCGCTGATATGGTCGCGGGGGATCGGGTGACTTCGCGGTTTTGGTCGGCCTATCGGGGCCGCAAATACGTTCCAAAATGGCAAAAATCGCTGCTTATGGCAGCACTAGAGCGCAATCATCCCCGACTCGCCTTGCGCGGTGCAGAACAGGTTTTGCGAATGGGGCAGGCGGCGGGTCTGGCGGATGAGGACTTGGCCTTTGCGCGGCGTGTGCGGCGCAACAGCACTTTATGACAGCACAAGGGCAGGCTTAATATGGATATGACACGCGCCCCCATGATGGCGATGACAATGGTCGGTGGCGATCATTTTTTCTTGAAACGATGGGTCGATTACTATGGCAGCCAGTTGGGCCGCGAGAATTGCTATGTCCTCTCGCATGGCGGCGATCCAGACCATAAAAAGATCGCCGAAGGCTGCAATGTGATCTATCTGCCATTTGATCCAACGCGCGATTGTTTCAATCAGCGCCGCTGGCAGATGCTGTCCCGTTTGACCAGCGGATTTACCAATTTTTATAACTGGGTTTTGGTTGGCGATGTTGATGAAATTGTCGTGGTTGACCCTGCGGTGTCAGCAAGTTTGCGCGATTATGTCGCAGCCTATGATTCCAAAACTGGACCAAAAGTGTTGACACCCTTTGCCATTGAAATGGTCCATAATCCAGATTTGGAACCTGAACCCATTACCGATGGACGCAATATCTTGGATGTGCGACGGATTTTCCGCCTTAACGCCAATTATGCCAAGCCTTGTATAACCGCAACCAAGCTGGACATTGTTCCGGGCGGACATTTTGCCAGTCATCCAAAATTGCATCTGGACCCACATCTATATTTGTTTCATCTGCGCTTTATCGACAATGATCTTTGTGCCGCGCGCCTGGCCACGCGGCGCGCCCAGCGCGATATCCAAAGCGGATCTTTACAAGAAGTGGCGCGCGGAAAAACGGGTTGGGACACCGCTTGGGACACTTATGTTGATTTATCAAAACAAACGCCATTGCGCGAAACAATTGATTTTCCAGAATTTCGGCAAGAAATGATTGACGGTTGGCGCGAAAAAAAAGTGGTCTATTGGGCCCCTGGGGGCGCAAGACCCAAAGGGGTCTATAAATTGCCCCCCCGATTTGCCGCCGTGTTTTAGGCAAGGTTAAGGATGACCCCATGACCAATTCCCCCGCAAAAGGTACGATCATCCGCGCAGGCAATGGCGATGTGATTGGATATGATGAAACGGGACTTTTGCTGCATTTGTCGGATCGCGTGATCGCGGATATTGCAGCGCGTCTTGATCTGCCCGCACCCCACGTTTCGGCCACCGAACCTGATCTTGGTTTGTCCGAAGATTTGGACGTTTGGGATATCCGCCCAAAAGGTGACTGGATTTATTTCCAAGGCAATCTTTTTGGCGGTGACGGGCCGCGGGGGTATCGCCGACACAAAGATCACCCCACAATCTATGGACAAAGCCATTTGCCCTTGATGGCAATCTTGGCGATTGGTGGTGCAAGGGCGGGTTTGGCGACACAAGGGCAAGGCAAATTTCCCTATCATCTGATGGCACCCGCCGATGACATTGGGGCCGTTGGTCAGGCGGGCGATGGCATGGCGGTTGAGATACAGTTTCTGGAACCCTTACGCGAGATGACGCATGAGGCAATTATGGCCGAAACCCTACTGCAACGCCGGCGGGATCAAGGCGCTGGTTTGCCATTATTCTTTTTGCGTGCCGAAACGGATATGGCGGCCAGTGCGGTGGATTTGGGCCATGGACCTGCCGTTGAGAACCTTGACATGGCGATTGGAAATCTGATGTCCGCCGCCGCACATTTGGGCCATCGTGCGAAACTGACGGCGATTTGTCTGGACTATTGCCTTGAAGATGTGGCGGGTGACCCCTTGTCCTATCGCGATGGTATTTTGGCCTTGATGACGCGACTAAGCCGCAGTCTTGCCAAGACAGGTCTGCCGTCACCGGTATTTTTGTCGGGCTTTGACTGTGGCACCCATCGGATTACCACAGGCCCCGCCTTGGAAGGGCAATGGGAGTTGTCATGGAACCACGGGGAGCATAATTTGCTTTTCACCTGCCCTTCTTATGCCTTTGAAATGGATGATACGGGGCGCTTGACCGACAAAGGCCGCCGTCAAAAGGCCGAAATCAGCGCCGAGGCGCTGCTCGCCCACGAGGCAGGTCAAAACTGGCTTTGTCCCCGTCTGCAATTGGCCGAGCGCGATGGTCGCGATATTCGGATTATCTTTGCTGCAGCCGAGCAGTTGCATTTAGATCAAACTGATCCTTTTGGCGCGGGTGATGATGCAGGGTTTCGTTTGGACGGTGTGACGAATGGGGCTGTGATCACATCGGTTGAGGTGGACCCAAGCGATCCTAAGGCTGTCATTTTGCGTTGTTCTGCGCGGCCAGAAGGCGACGTTACTGTCAGCTATGCCTTTGGGGCGACGGAAGGCAAGGGTCCCTATCCTGCAAACGCAGGTGCCTTGCGCGATCAATGGCATGCCATGGGCAGTTATGGCCCGATGTATCGCTGGGCCTTGCCCGCAAGGCTATTGGTGAACTGATGGCCTTTACCCGCGCGACGATCCAAAACGACAATATCGCCGTCATTTGGGTTGATGATATGATTGACGTGTTTACGTGGCGCAATGCCTTTGGCATTCCCATTCTGACGCCCAATTTGGACCGATTGTTTGCGCGGGGTGTGCGTTTTGGCAATGCCTATGCCACAGTGCCGCTTTGTGCGCCCTGCCGCGCGGAATTGGCAACGGGTCTGTCGCCTTTTCGCACGGGTCTGGTCGACCTTAACCGTGTTTGGCGCGAGGTGCATCCCCCCCACAAATCATGGGCTTACGATTTGCGCCGCGCTGGGTTTTATAACTTTACCACAGGCAAGGTCGATGCCACTTATCGCCCGATGCCTGAACGCTATCGCCGCTTGCTTTTTCACGAAGATGTGACTTGCGTCGACAAAAATGGCCGCAGCAAAATCAAAGAATACCTTGACCGAGGCCCGGGTATCAAAGGTGTCAATCATCCAGACGATGATGGCAGCCAAGACCAGTATTTTTATGATTTCGATGTGGCGCAAAATGCTATCAATTTTTTGTCCCGCGCTGATCCCAGTCGTAGGCATCTTATTCAATTGGGCTTTAAGCATCCGCATTATAATTTGGAATGTCCCGACCGATTTTATCAAATGTACGACGCTGCTGCGATCCGCTGGCCTGAAATCGCCGCCGCCGAAGATTATCATGGCCCCCAACAAGGCTTTGCCGTGTATGAAGCCGCCTATATTGCCAATGGGAATTGGACCCCTGAAAAGGCGGGTGATGAGGGTTGGCGCCAAGTCGTGCGGGCCTATTTCGCGGCGATCAGCCATGTCGATCACGAAATCGGTCGGTTTTTAGACGCGCTGGATGCCTCGCCTTTGGGTGATAAGACCACGGTGATCTTTTTGTCTGACAATGGTTTCAATCTAGGCAATCACGACAGCTTCCATAAAATGAGCCAATGGGACAGCGCCGCCCATGTGCCCTTGGGGATCTGGCACGCCGGCATGACGCCGCAAGTGGTTGATCTGCCCGTATCTTTGCACAATCTGCCCAAGACCATTCTGGATCTGGCGGGCCTGCCTGCACGGGCGGAATGGACTTCGGGGCAATCGCTTTTGCCGCTGATCAACGCGGATTTCGGC
>CAWUUC010000216.1:0-4873 GCA_963924905.1 uncultured Paracoccaceae bacterium | reverse complement strand
TCCCAAATCCTCGGCCCCCACCAAATACTGCACCGATGGCTGCATCGCGCCCAAATGGCGCAGATAATCCAGTCCCATCAACGCCCTTGCGCAGCCAATATACCCTTGGGCTGAGGTGGCGCGGATCATTGCAGCCGCCCGATCTTTGATCGCGGGGGGGCAAGCATCCGTAAACCAGCGCGCCAAAGTGCCATCGACCAAGGCCGCCGTGCCTTTTTCCTGCACCACCGCGATCCGATCAATCCAGCCTTGGACAAAGGGCTGTGGCGCATCGGCGCGGGCATCGCAAATCATCATCCGTCCCACACGGTCAGGATGCGCCAAGCCAAGGCCCAGCGCGGTCATCCCCCCCAGTGACAGACCCAACACATCGGCCTTTTGCACGCCCATATGGTCCATCACAGCCAGCATATCGCCAACCAACAGATCAAAATGATAAGCGCCGTCTGTGGCGGTGCTGCGGCCATGTCCACGGGTGTCATAGCGTAAAACGCGGTAGCTTTGGGTCAAAAGGGCGATCTGGTCATCCCACATCGTCAAATCCGCCGCCAAAGAATTGGACAGCAAAAGCCATGGCTTGTCTGCTGCGCCATCCACTTGGATATGCAATTTGGCCCCCGCCACTGACACAGTGGTCATTGCGCGGCCTCGGCCACAGCAGAGTTGATCATGGGTTGCACTTTTTCGGCAAGCAACACCTTAGAGCGCCGCGCCAAACCGACATCCGCCCAATCATGCCCTGCATAAAGCAGCGTTCCAAAAGGCCCGACCTGATCGCGGAAAGCCAAAAGATCATCGGCCACTTTGTCAGGTGTCCCCCAGATCACCAAACGATCCATGACATAATCCAATGTCACATCGTCATCGGACATATTGGGGTCATCTTTGAACAAATTGGCGCGCCCGTTCTTTTTCAACTTGGTCACCAAGGATTTATAGTAATGCAGATAGGGCGATCCTGCGCCCAGCGCATAGTCGCGCGCTGTAGCCATATCGTCGGCCACAAAGATGCTTTTTGCGACGCGCCAATTGCCAAGATCAACCTCACGCCCGCCTTCAACACAACCCGCAGCATAGCTGTCGCGGTGCGTTGCGACCCATTTCGGCATCAAGAAATTGGCAGAAATCGGGTCCCAGCCCCGCGCCGCCGCCGCCGTCACCCCTTTGGAAAAGGGCGCCACTGCCGTGACGACAATGGGGGGATGTGGCCGCTGCAACGGTTTGCCGATTTTGCCCTGACCAATTTCATCCACCAAGGTGCGCTGGGTTGAAATATTCCAATATTTTCCCGTCAGATTGTACGGCGCATCCTTGGTCCAAAGCGCCAAGACCATATCAATCGCCTCTAGAAACATTGCGTTGCGATCATTGTCGAGATTGCCAAAAATTTCAGCGTCCGACAGCAAACCGCCCGGGCTGATCCCAAAAATGAACTTACCGTCCAGCAGATGATCTAGCATCGCCATTTGCCCTGCAACATGGGCGGGATGGCTGTTGGGCAGATTGATCGTGCCCGTCCCCAAACGCATATTCTTAACCCGTCCCGCCAATGTGGCGATGAACATCGCACAAGAGGTGATGTTTTCGGCCAGATCGGTGACATGTTCACCAACATAACCTTCGGCAAAGCCCAGTTCATCGGCCAGCAAAAAGGCCTCCTGATCCTCGCGCAAGCATTGCCGCCAATCTTTGGTCAGCGGATGGATGGGCATCGTGAAAAAGCCAAGCTGCATCAACAGTCTCCAATAGGGTGGAACCCTGACGCTAGCTTGCTCGATCCTTCAATGGAAACGATAATAAATGATGGTTGATATCAGATAATCTGATTGCCCTTGTCAGGCGACAACAAGGCCGTCCATTCCGCATCAGATCGCGCATATTCTTCTTCAAGATAGCGCAAAAACTGCGCCGCGGCCCTGCTCATGGCTTTGCGGGCGGGTTCGACCATCACATAGCCAACCGTCAGTTCTGGCCCCGTCAACGGATGCAGCCAACGGTCGCGGCCGTCAATATCCTTGCGGCAGATCGTGGCGGGCAAGACCGTGGCATAATCAGAGGTCGCCACCAATTCCAAGGTCGCAAACATCGCGTCCATGTCGATGATCTTATCCACGGTCAAACCATTGGTGGCGATAAATTCATCCAAACGATCCCGCCGCGCATTGCCTTTTGCGGGCAAAACCAGCCGCAAAGGCACCATATCAGCCAGACGCACTGGCGTCAGATGGGGGATTTTGCCATTAGGACGACAGACCAAAAACTCGCGGTCCATACCCAATTTGCGGCTTCGCATACCGCGCCGCCCACCGTCTTGGGGGACCACCACAAAATCAACCTCACCTTCGGCCAAACGATCCATGAGGGCGGCGGAATAGGCCTCGACCACGGTGACGTCCACATTGGGATAATCAGTGATAAAGCGGTTCATCGCAGGCACCAAAACCCCCCGTGTAAAGGTTGGCATCAAGCCGATTCGCACAGGGCCGCTGATGGTGCCTGACAAATTGCGCAATTCCGCCTTGGCCCCTTCAAGGCGATACAAGATATCTACTGCTGTGTCATAAAGCCGCTCTCCCGCATAGGTCGGCGTCACCCCGCGCGCGGATCGTTCAAACAGCGGCGTTCCCAACATATCTTCAAGGGATTTGATCTGCATCGATAGGCCCGACTGCGTGGCGTTCAGGCGTGTTGCGGCGCGGTTGAACGAGCCTTCCTCATAGATCCCCACAAATGTGGACAATTGACGAAAGTTCATGGTCATCAGCCTTTCTGATATCTATCGCCAGATATTATTGTTTCCCTTGATGGTTTGCCAAGCCCTATTATCAGCCAACCCACAGCCAGAGAGGATCGGCATGACCATTTCACAACCTATCACCGCCAAAGGCGGCGAGGATATGCCCTCGATTGATCCTGCAACCTACCGCGCTGTGATGGGGGGCTTTGCCACAGGGGTGACGGTCATCACATTGGGCAGCACCACCGGCTTTCGCCTTGGGGTGACGGCCAGTTCGTTTAACACTGTCTCGCTGGACCCACCCCTGATCTTATGGAGCCTTGCCCTAAAAGCCCCTAGTTTGGCGGCGTTTCGCGACCATGATCTGTTTGCGGTCAATGTTTTGGCGGATGATCAAAAAGATATCGCCTTGCAATTCGCCCGCCCTGCCGAGGACAAATTCGCTGGAATTGATATCTTTGCAGGCACCAACGGTTTGCCCCTGATCAAGGGCGCCCTTGCCCACATCGAATGCCGCACCGTGGCGCGCTATGCGGGAGGGGACCACGAAATCATGCTGGGACAGGTTTTGTCGCTGAGCCGTGATGATCATGCCCCTTTGGTCTTTCAAGGTGGCAAGTTTCACGGGCTAACGGCGGTCTAATCTAATGGCAGGGGCGCATTCGCGCTGCGCTTATCCTCAACGGTGGTAAAGCTCAGCACCGTGTCACCGATGTTTTCTAAATCATGTGTCATAAATTCGCCCGCAGCAAATTGCATATGTTTGGTGTCGCCGATGGCATAAGACATTTCGGTGACGCGCCCATCTGGGCTGCGCGATCGCGCCCGCCCCCGCGATGTCGCCACCCAAAAGTAATTGAGCACATGGGTATGAAAGCCCAAGCGATGTCCTTGGGGTGTATCAATCAGCCATATGCGATATTCGGTGGTTTCACTAACCAGACGGGATCCAACCCGCCCGTTGTCTTTTGCCCCTGCCAATTCTGCGACCAGCGCGGGGGACCAATGCGCGCGATTCCATAGATCCATGATCAAAGCACTCCGTTGCACAACAGCGTTCTTATTTATAGTATGATAAATAACATCAAGCAAGGAATAGACCATGGCACGGCGGGCGATCATATGCGGCGGTTCGATTGGTGGGCTGTTTTGCGCGGCGCATTTACGCAAAGCGGGTTGGGAAACGATTGTCCTTGAACGATCGCGCAGCGAATTATCGGGGCGGGGTGCGGGCATCGTTACCCATGATCTATTGGTCAAACTGATTGCGGATACAGGCGCAGCCATCACCGATTTGGGCGTTCAGGTTCAAGATCGTATCGCCTTTGATCTGACAGGAGATCGGGTTGCCACCCTGCCCTTGCCGCAAATCGTCACCTCTTGGGACCGCGTCCATTCGCTGCTGCGCGCCCTGATCCCGCAAGGGGATTATCTGTTGGATAAAACTGTGGCCCGCTATCATGATAAGGGGGCGGATGGGGTGACGCTGATTTGCGAAGACGGCAGCACCTTTCAGGGCGATGTGCTGATTGGGGCGGACGGCTTTCGCTCGGCGATACGGGCGCAAATGTTACCCGAGGTTCAACCGCAGTATTCGGGCTATGTCGTTTGGCGTTGTTTGGCCCATGAGGCGGATTTGCCCGCCGATTTGCGCGATCATGTCTTTGACAGTTTTGGTTTCTTTTTGCCGCAGGGCACGCAAATCTTGGGCTATCCGATTGCGGGGCCGATGAATGATCTGCGTCTTGGGCATCGGCGCTATAATTTTGTGTGGTATGCGCCTGTCGATGGGGCGGAACTGGCCGATATGTTGACCGATGCCTTGGGCCATCAGCATCCCATCACCATTCCACCGCCCTTGGTGCGCGATGATGTGCTGGATCGGATGCAGCATTTTGCCAGCACCCATTTGGCCAAACCGTTTTTGGATATTTTGGCCCGATCTGAACGGCCCTTTTTCACCCCGATTTACGATCACCTTTCGCCCCGTTTTGTGGATGGAATGGTCGCTTTGGCGGGTGATGCCGCTTGCGTGGCGCGCCCTCATGTGGGCATGGGCGTGACCAAAGCGGCGGCAGATGCCGAAGCCTTGGCGCGCCATCTGTCAAAGGGCACCATCCCAGAGGCCTTAGCGCG
>CAWUUC010000215.1:0-4840 GCA_963924905.1 uncultured Paracoccaceae bacterium | reverse complement strand
CATCCATTCTTCCAACTCGCGGTAAAAGCGGTTCTGACCATGGCCTGCGAATAATTCCAAAAGACCAATGACCAAAGACCCCGCCAAACCCAAAAGCGACGAGGAAAACGCGGTCCCCATCCCCCCCAATTGCGATTCCAGCCCACCCATCAGTTTGCCAAAGACATCAAGGCCTGTCTCCCCCTCTTGGGGGGCAAGGCTGCGGATCGTATCGACTACGGCTGGAACGGTTGTTGCCAAACCATAAAATGTTCCTAAAAGCCCCAAGAAAACCAATAGGTTGGTTATATAGCGGGTGAAATCACGCGCCTCATCAATGCGCGAGGCAATCGCATCCAAAATGCTGCGCGCAGATGTCGAGGATATCTGCGTGTGAACCGAGCGTCCGCCCAAACTTTGGGCCAAAGGGGCAAGCAATTGTGGTGGGTTGCTGATCGTCCCATTTCCATCCCCACGCACGAAGCTTTCGATCCACCGCACAGATTGCCCTAGAACCAGAACTTGCCAAAAACAAGCGATAACCCCCAAAAAGAACACGGCCGCAATGGCCCCATTCAGCCATGGATTTGCATCGACAATGCTTAGGATCGTGCCACGGATCAGCCAAGCCCCCCCAGCCACCAAGCCAAGTGCCATGAACATGGTCGTAATTTGGCGGATGGGCTGACTGAAATAGGTGATTTGTTGTGGCGCGTCTTGTTTCATCATGCCCTGCCCGTTCGCTTTCGTTATGCCATCATATCATGGAGCCACCGTCTGCCAAGCCTAACAAACAATCAGACCATCATCAAATGGGCGGCTGGCCCTTTTGCAAAAACCTTTGTAAAAACGGATAAAAATCAAAGGGACAAAATGCGCTGGATTTTGCGAGTTGCCGTGTTGGGTGCCATTCTTTGGACTGGTATTTGGTTTGTCGGGGTAGAGCTCTTGCGGAAAGGTGCCGCACAATGGATGGCCCAAAATCATATTGGCGGGGATCTGACGATCTCTGGCTTTCCAAGCCGCCTTAATTTTGCATTGGGCGATCTGGCAATTGACAGCGATGCTTTAACCTATCAGGCGCCCAATCTTAAGGTGTCGACCAATGCGTGGTGGCCATGGCGTTACGATGCCGACCTTGGACAAAAACACAATTTTCGCATTGCAAATCAGCCAATTACCGTCACCAGTCAACCGTTGATGGCCAGCGTAACCATGGACCCTCTGGGCGTTTTACCTTTGGGCCGCGTAGCCCTTAGCAGTGCGGACCTGGCTGGACTTGAGGTGGCGATCACCTCTGCTCTTGGATGGACGTTAAGCGCGCAAGTGGTCACGCTGAAACTGGATGCAACATCGGAGCCAATATCGCCCAATGTGCGGGCGCGTGTCACGTCTATTGCGCCGCCGTTGGTTGTTCCAGACCTGCCCGCCCTGATCGATGTGCTGTCACTGGACGTAGTTTTGCGGCTGAAAGAACCGATGGATGTCACGCAATTGCCGACGCCTGTTTTTGGGGTGGATATCCAAAATGCGCGGCTGGACTGGGGCACATTTCGCGCCGAGGCGCAGGGCCAGATCGCCCCCGACGCGATGGGACGGCTTAGTGGCGAAGTCGTCATCACCTTGCAGGGCGCGCAGCATCTGCCAAAAATCTTACAACGACTTGGGATTATTACATCGGATCAATCGAGCAGCCTTGCCCAAGGGTTAAGTATCTTGGGTCCCGAAGGGCAACTATCATTGCCGATGACAATGACAGATGGGATGATGCGAATTGGCCCCCTGCCGTTGGGTGTCGCGCCAAATTGGCCGCTTTAGCGGCAATAAGACCCTGAGCGATAGCGTGCGATATCCAGATGCAAATGGTTTTCATGATACCCATCTGAGCCTGGCCCAAGTGTCGTCCCAAAGATGCCGCAAGCCCCTTTGTGAACCTTACGCAGGGTTTTGTCATAGTTTTTTTCGACTGTCAGGGTTTTGCCATTTTCCAATGTAAACCCTGCTATATCAATGGCATTGCCGCGCCCATGTTCACTGACGCGCGCGCCTTTGACGTTGTTGCGGCCACGGCAGGCGTAACTGGCCGCCACTTGTAATTGCACCACCTGCCGCGCCCCAAAGGTCGGGCGCACTGATTTTTCAATCCATTTCCCCAAGGCTTCAGCGGTGCCACAATTGAGTGTCGCCGCAGGACTAAGGGTGATGCCGTTGATTTCCGTCACGCGCACTGGGTCAGATATGCCGCAGCCTTTGACATTGGATTTGATCGGGGCAAGTACAGCGCCGCGGATGGCAGCATTACCGCAAACCGCCCCTTTCAGCGATTTCTTTTGTGTTTTTGCGGGGGCCGTCTGGCCAATTTGGGCGCTGACTGTTTTGGGATCGGGGCGCGGTTTGGGACGCAGGCTGCGCGTTAATGTTTGTAACGTGACACTTTTTGCAATGACAGGTTTGGCGCGGGGTCGCACAAGCGGTTTCTGTCCAAGGGATACAATTTCAATCTTGGGCCTTGGCACGGGTTTTGGAATAGCTTCTGAGGCGGCAACCTGCTCGATGACAGGGCGCGGCATAGGGCGCAACGAGGATGTCACAGCCTCGGCCCAAGTCAAACTTGGCAAACAGATCAAAACAAGAAGGCTGATCCTATGCCGCATCAGCCCCCCGTTTTAGGGTCAGCGACGCGCCCAAAATCTGGTGCAGCGGTGTCTTGGCCAGCCTCTATAATACCACGGCGAATAGCGCGTGTATGTGTGAAATAGTCGTGCAACATTTCCCCATCGCCCATGCGAATTGCGCGTTGCAACGAAAACAACTCTTCCGTAAAGCGGCCCAAAACATCCAAAACCGCGTCTTTATTGGTCAAAAAGACATCTCGCCACATCGTGGGATCCGACGCGGCAATACGGGTAAAATCGCGAAACCCTGTGGCAGAGTATTGGATCACTTCGCTGTTTGACACCTGTTCTAGGTGGTCTGCGACACCGACCATCGTATAAGCAATCAAGTGAGGCGCATGACTGACCACAGCCAACACCAAATCATGGCGGGACGCATCCATTTGATCAATCTTAGCACCCATACAGATTAGATAATCACGCAACCGCGCGATTGCAGCAGGATCGGTATCGGCCTCAGGTGTCAGCAACCACCAGCGGTTTTCGAAGAGAGTGGCAAAGCCAGAACGAGGTCCAGAATATTCTGTCCCCGCCATTGGATGACCCGGAATAAAATGCACCCCTTGGGGCAGATGGGGTGCAACTGCCGCAATCACCGCACCTTTGACTGACCCAACATCTGTGATGGTCGCACCCGGCGCTAGATGTGGTCCAATCTCTGCGGCAATCGCCCCCATTGCCCCCACGGGTACCGCCAATACCACCAGATCCGCGCCGCGCACTGCTTCGGCTGCAGTGGCGTAAACATGGTCACACAAACCCAATTCCATAGCAGTTGCCCGCGTTTCAGCAGATTTGGCATGACCTATGATTTCGCCAGCCAACCCTTTTGCACGCATCGCATGTGCCATGCTGGAGGCGATCAGACCCAGACCAATTAAGGCCACACGATTGTAAATGGGTGCAGTCATTTCAGCCCCTTAAATTGACCAATTGCATGGGCGACACGGCGACAAGCGGCCTGATCCCCAATGGTGATCCGCAAGCAATCTGGCAATCCATAATTTGCAACGCGCCGCACAAGAATACCTTGAGATTGCAAGTATAAATCACAAGCCTCGGCCTCAGTTGGACCAGAAAAACGGGCCAAAATGAAATTGGCCAAAGATGGATCAGAGGGAACACCCAAATCTGCCAAGGCCTTAGCCAACCAATCGCGATTGCGGGCATTTTCACTAAAGCAGGTCTTGATGTAGTCTTGATCGCGGATCGCGGCCTCTGCAGTGGCAAGGGCAACATTAGACAGGTTGAACGGCCCCCGAATACGATTCAACACATCAATGATCGCGCGCGGCGCATAGCCCCACCCAACGCGCAACCCGCCTAATCCATAGATTTTGGAAAAAGTGCGCGTCATAATGATATTCTGATGGGCGGCGATCAACGATGCGCCGCCATCATAACCTTCGGCAAATTCGGCATAGGCCCCGTCCAATACCAAAATAGCATGATCTGGCACCCCGTCCGCCAAACGAGCCAAATCCTCGCCAGACAGCATGGTCCCCGTCGGATTGGCAGGGTTAGCGATAAACACAAGTTTTGTGCGCGCTGTGCAGGCGGCTAAAATGGCGTCAACATCAACACAGCGATCACGTTCAGCGACTTGAACAGGGGTTGCGCCTGCGGCCAGCGTTGAGATGCGATACATCAAAAACCCGTGCTCTGTATGGATCACCTCATCGCTTGGACCCGCATAAGCTTGGCATAAAAAGTGGATAATCTCGTCCGATCCAACCCCGCAAATGATCTGATCGGCGTCCAATTGACACACTTGGGCAATGGCGGCACGCAAAGCGCTGTGATCGGTAGAAGGATAAAGATGCAGATTATGGAGCGTACGGGCAAAGGCATCGCGCGCAGCGTCCGACGGACCCGCCAGATTTTCATTCGACGACAGTTTCAACACTTGGCTCACACCCGCCAGCGTCGATTTGCCCCCAACATAAAGATCAATATCCATTATGCCCGGTTGCGGGCGCAGTTTTTCAGCCATCATAAATCCCCAAGATCATCTTGGTTTTAGCGGGCATAGGGGCACATGGCCAGTGCCATTCGGCCAATTTTCTGGGATCGTTTAGACGGCCAAGAAATTGACAAATTGCCAAGGATCGCTGTGATCCTCATCCATGGCAAAACTGTTGATTCGATGCGCTAAGGGTGTCCAATCCGTATAATGGGCCTCGATC
>CAWUUC010000214.1:0-2662 GCA_963924905.1 uncultured Paracoccaceae bacterium | reverse complement strand
TGCGATAGGGCATAATATCGTTGCGCACCTTCATCGCCATCACTACTTCTTCCAGTGCGGTATTACCTGCACGCTCGCCCAGACCATTGATTGTGCATTCGATCTGACGCGCGCCTGCGTCGACCGCCGCCAGCGCATTGGCTGTCGCCATGCCCAACTCATTGTGGCAATGGGTGGCAAAGATGATACTGTCGGCACCTGGCACGCGTTCCAAAAGCATACGGATCAAATCCGCACTTTCGCGGGGTGCTGTATAGCCGACCGTGTCGGGAATATTAATTGTTGTTGCCCCTGCCTTAATGGCAATTTCAACCACACGGCACAGATAATCATGTTCTGTGCGCGTGGCATCCATGGGCGACCATTGTACATTGTCGCACAAGTTGCGCGCATGGGTGACCGTGTCGTGAATACGCTCAGCCATCTGATCCATATCCAGATTGGGAATTGCGCGGTGCAGGGGGGATGTCCCGATAAAGGTATGAATGCGCGGGCTGCGCGCATGTTTCACCGCCTCCCAGCAGCGATCAATATCTTTGTAATTTGCCCGCGCTAGCCCGCAAATCGTGCTGGTCTTGGCCAGTTTTGCAATTTCCGACACAGCAGCAAAGTCACCTTCAGAGGCAATGGGAAATCCCGCCTCGATAATATCCACCCCCATTTCATCCAGCAGCGTGGCGATTTCCAGCTTTTCATCATGGGTCATCGTCGCGCCCGGCGATTGTTCGCCATCACGCAAAGTAGTGTCAAAAATCATAACGCGGGGTTGCGCGGATGCTGTCATTGGTCAATTCCTGTGGAAAGTTTGCTTCATCTTAGGGGCGCTGTCACATCTGAGCGGTCGCGCCCAATGGCACGCTCAGACGCGGCTAAGAAGAAGCAGCGCGCGCTGTTGCCCAAAAGGCATCATTGCAAAGAGGAACAGGGGCGCAATCTTAATCATACGCCGACTATAACCCGCGATTTGGGAAAGAAAAGGGGGGAGAAAGGTGATTTTCCAACAATCCCACCGCCTAAGATTTTTAGTCCTAAAAATCTTCGCCTCCAAGCACGGTAATCGCGCAAACAAAACACTCGCTTGCTGGACGAAAGATGGACGCTATATCAGCGTCAAAGGGGGGGCCATGCAAACACTTATCATCGGATCATCTGGGGGGATTGGCGCGGCGCTGTTGGCGCGGGGTGGGGTTGGTCTGTCGCGTCGTCAAGACGGTCTGGACATCACATCTGAGGTCTCTATCGCGCATCATTTGGGACAATTATCTGGGCCGTTTGATCGGATTGTCGTGGCCACAGGCGCCTTGGAAATTGATGGGGCGCGGCCTGAAAAGTCTTTGAAGTCGTTGGACTCTGGCGCGATGATGGCGCAGTTTTCGCTGAATGCCATTGGCCCTGCCTTGGTCTTGAAACACGCATTGCGCCTGATGCCGCGGGACCGTGTCGCACGCTTTGCCGTATTGTCCGCGCGGGTTGGGTCGATTGGCGATAATGCCTTGGGGGGCTGGTATGGCTATCGCGCCGCAAAAGCCGCGCTAAACCAGTTGATCCATACGGCAGCAATAGAGGTGGCCCGCAGTCATCCCCTTGCAATTGTTAGTTTAATTCACCCAGGCACAGTGCAAACCGCGCTGACCTCGACCTATGGTGCGGGGCACCCAACCGTTGCCCCTGCGATCGCCGCCGATAATATTTTGCGCGTGATAGACGGGGTGACTGAAACGGGGCGTTTTTGGGATTGGCAGGGGATTGAAGTTCCTTGGTAAATTCACGTTTGATTCTGATTTTAGGTGATCAACTTAGCTTGGATATCGCTGCCCTAAAGGCCGCCGATATATCGCACGATGTGGTTATTATGGCCGAAGTGATGGCCGAAGGCACCTCTACCTCGCATCACCCGCAAAAAATCGCTCTGATCTTGACGGCCATGCGAAAATTTGCGGCGCTTTTGCGTGGTCTAGGTTGGACAGTTGTCTATTCGCGGTTGGATGATGTCAAAAACACACAGTCGATCAGCGGTGAACTGCGGCGTTATGCTGACTTTTATGACGCGCGTTCCATACTGGCGACCAAATGCGGCGAATGGCGGTTGCAGTGGGAATTGGCAAATATGGGTATGCCAGTTACCGTAATGGAGGATGATCGTTTTATCTGTTCGGAGGCAGAGTTTTCTGCATGGGCCGAGGGACGGCGCGAATTGCGGATGGAGTACTTTTACCGCGAGATGCGCCGCAAAACGGGTTTGTTGATGCAAGGCGATCAGCCTGTCATGGGGCGTTGGAATTTTGACGCCGAAAATCGCAAACCTGCCATGCCTGATCTGTTGCGCCCACGCCCGCCCCGCTTTGCGCCTTGTGCTTTGACACGTGAAGTCCTGGAATTAGTCGCACAAAAGTTCAATCATTTCGGTGATTTGGCTGATTTTGGGTGGGCCACTGACCGCACCCAAGCTTTGCAGGTTTTGGATCATTTTATCACCCATGTTTTGCCGCGGTTCGGAGCCGAACAAGATGCAATGTTGCGGGATGATCCGATCTTGTCCCATGCGCTGATCTCGCCTTATTTGAATATTGGTTTGTTATCCCCTATGGAGGTTTGCCGCGCAGCAGAAACCGCAACAGCCCCCATTGAGGCGGTCGAGGGGTTCATTCGTCAAATCATTGGT
>CAWUUC010000213.1:0-4468 GCA_963924905.1 uncultured Paracoccaceae bacterium | reverse complement strand
GATTTGGCGCGCCAAATCCTATCCCCGTGGGATATTTGGCCAACGGGGAAGGGTGTTAAGGATGTATTAACCATCTGCAAGGCAAGGTTGTCCATGATGCAACGAATCGGACATCAGAGGATGGTAAATTCAAAGAACAGTCCCGTTTTGCTGGGGGGATCTGCTGCCGAGGATCCTATGACATGGCTGCGGTTGATCCGTTCACGCCGTGTCGGGCCGACGACATTTCATCGCATGGTCCGCGAACATGGCTCGGTCCAAGAGGCGCTGATTGCGCTGCCCCAGATTGCAGCGGCGGCAGGCGTTGAAAATTATCAGGTTTGTCCGGAAAATGTGGCCCAGTCCGAATTGGCGCGCGGACGAAAAGCAGGGGCAAGGCTGATCTTGTGGGGTGAAGTCGATTATCCTTGTGCTCTAATGGATATGGCTGATGCACCCCCAGTTTTATGGGCACAGGGTGATATTGGGTTGTTGCAACGCCCGATGGTTGCTTTGGTGGGCGCACGCAATGCGTCTAGTCTAGGTTTGCGGATGGCGCGCAGTCTTGCGTCGGGTCTGGGTGGCGCGGGGCAAGTTGTTGTTTCGGGATTGGCGCGGGGCATTGATGCGGCCGCCCATGAGGCCGCATTGGATACGGGCACCATTGCGGTGCAAGCTGGCGGAGTTGATATCGTTTATCCAGAGGAAAATGCCGCACTTGCGGCCAAAATTGCCACCATCGGCTGCCGAATTTCTGAACATCCTTTGGGGCTAGCGCCACAAGCGCGGCATTTTCCGCAGCGCAATCGGATTGTGTCAGGCCTCGCGCGTGCGGTTGTCGTTGTTGAGGCCGCGCTGAAGTCAGGCAGTTTGATCACAGCGCGTGATGCCGCAGATCAAGGTCGCGACGTGATGGCCGTCCCAGGTCACCCCTTTGACGCGCGTGCCGCAGGTTGCAATATGTTGATACGGGATGGTGCCACATTGGTCCGAAATGCCCAAGACGTTCTTGAAGCGCTTGGGTATGTTTCACTGCTCGGGCCTGTAGCTGAGTCCCTCACCGCATCCCCCTCGTCACGCCGAGATTTGATGACGACCGCTGCCCTGCACAGTCAAATTTTGGCGCGACTTGGCCCCAGCCCCGTCGCCGAGGATCAGTTGGCGCGCGATTTGAACCAGCCGATCAACATTCTTGCGCCCGCGCTGATCACGCTTGAGCTTGAGGGACAGGTTTTGCGACAGTCAGGCGGACTTTTGTCGCGCCTGACCTAATCTTGTGAACTCTGGGTTCATTCGCGGCTTTCACACTGGCCAAAATACCTCCGCCGGAGGCACCTCGGGGCAATGGCGGTCGCCCGTGACAAAAGGCAATGTCGCTGCCCTGTTGACAACCGCGACACATGACCCACATGGTGCAGGTCAATCATAAGCTATATCATATTGGGGAATATATGCCCGTCGTCGTCGTCGAATCCCCCGCTAAGGCCAAGACAATTAACAAATATTTGGGGTCCAATTACACCGTATTGGCCAGTTTTGGTCATGTGCGCGATTTGCCTGCCAAAGATGGCTCTGTCGACACAGACAATGATTTTTCGATGTTATGGGAGGTGGCGGCTGATAGCAAAAAGCATATTCGTGCCATCACCGAGGCGCTTAAAACCGATGATGAATTGATCTTGGCCACCGACCCTGACCGTGAGGGCGAGGCTATTTCTTGGCATTTACAAGAGGCGCTGGCGAGTTCCCTGAAAAAAGGTAAAAAAGTCAGCCGCGTGACCTTTAATGCCATCACCAAAGATGCCGTCACCGAGGCCATGAAACATCCGCGCCAAGTCGATATGCCCTTGGTTGAGGCCTATTTGGCGCGCCGCGCGCTTGATTATCTGGTTGGATTTAATCTGTCGCCCGTCTTATGGCGTAAATTGCCAGGGTCGCGCAGCGCTGGGCGTGTGCAGTCGGTTTGTTTACGCCTGATTGTCGAACGTGAAATGGAAATTGAGGCCTTTCGCGCCCGTGAATTTTGGACAGTGACGGCCAGTTTGGCCACGCCGCGCGGGCAGACCTATGCCGCCCGTTTGATCAGTTTAGCGGGCAAAAAGCTGGATAAATTCGATATCCCCACGGCTGCCGCCGCCGAATTGGCCGTGCGGGCTGTCACCAGTCGCGATTTGACCGTTCAATCGGTCGAGGCCAAACCTGCCACGCGTAATCCCTATCCCCCCTTTATGACCAGCACCTTGCAACAAGAGGCCAGCCGCAAATTTGGTATGGGCGCCAAAGCCTGTATGTCGGCGGCGCAGCGTCTGTATGAGGCGGGCTATATCACCTATATGCGGACCGATGGCATTGACATGGCGCCCGAGGCGATCGCGGCTGCGCGATCAGCCATAACAGCGCGTTTCGGTGCACCCTATGTGCCAACCGATCCGCGCATCTATAAAAATAAGGCCAAAAACGCCCAAGAAGCGCATGAATGCATCCGTCCAACCGATATGAATGTCGGCCCTGACGATGTGAATCTGTCAGAATCCGATCAACGCCGCCTTTATGATCTGATCTGGAAGCGCACGATTGCCAGTCAAATGGCCTCTGCCCGTCTTGAACGGACCACCGTTGATATCACCAGTGCAGATGGCCAAGTTGGCCTGCGTGCCAGCGGTCAAGTCGTGCAATTTGATGGATTTCTTAAGGTCTATGACGAGGGGCGCGATGATGAGGATGACGAAGAAGGGCGATTGCCGCAAATTATGGCGCATGAACCCGCGCGCAAAGAAGCTGTGACAGAGGCCCAACATTTCACCCAGCCTCCACCACGCTATTCTGAAGCAACTTTGGTCAAACGAATGGAAGAGTTGGGCATTGGTCGCCCGTCCACTTATGCATCGGTTTTGACCACGATTGTGGACCGCGAATATGTCCGCAAAGATAAGAACCGTCTGATCCCCGAAGATAAGGGCAGATTGGTCACAGCATTTTTGACCAATTTCTTTCGCCGGTATGTCGAATATGATTTTACGGCCGATCTGGAAAGCCAGTTGGATGATGTCTCGGCGGGGACGCGCAATTATAAGGCGGTTTTGGCCCAATTCTGGCGTGATTTTGCGGCGGCGATCGGGGAAACTGCCGATCTGCGGATTGGTGAAGTGCTGAGCAAGATTGATGATTTTCTTGCCCCGCATCTCTATCCTTTGCGCGCTGATGGCAGCGATCCACGGGTATGTCAGACCTGCGGCACGGGGCGGTTGCATCTGAAAACCTCACGCACGGGCGGTGCCTTTATAGGCTGCGGCAATTATCCTGAATGCCGTTACACGCGCCCAATTTCTGGCGACGAGGGCGGTTCTGTCGATGGGCGTGTTTTGGGTATGGATACCGACGGCGCAGAAATCTCATTGCGTGCAGGCCGGTTTGGGCCCTATGTTCAAAAGGGGGAGGCTACTGCGGAGATCCCAAAACCACCCCGCGCCAGCTTGCCCAAATCTTGGCCCCAAGAAAGCCTGACGTTAGAACGTGCCATTGAACTTTTGACCTTGCCACGGTTGGTCGGCGCGCATCCTGATGATGGCGCACCTGTTGAATCGGCTATTGGCCGTTTTGGTCCCTATGTCAAACACGGCAGTCTTTATGCCAATCTGCCGGATGTCGAAGAGGTCTTTACCATTGGGATGAACCGCGCTGTCGAAGTGTTGGCGCAAAAACTGGCCAATCGACGCGGCGGCCCTGTGGCCCCGCCGTTGCGCGACTTGGGCGAACATCCCGATGGTGGTCCCGTCCAAGTCATGGAGGGCAAATATGGCCCCTATGTCAAATGGGCCAAGGTTAACGCGACCCTGCCCAAGGAATTGACGCCAGACACGATCACTTTGGATGCGGCGCTTGCATTGATCGCTGAAAAAGCGGGTAAAAAATCGACAGGGAAAAAGGCTGTTGCGAAAAAGCCTGCGGCCAAAAAAACGGCAGTTCCCAAGGCTGCTGCCAAAAAATCACCTGCGAAAAAGCCTGCTGCAAAAAAAGCTGCAGTTCAAAAATCAGCAGCTCTGGACGCTGACGATATTTCGGTGATCGATTAAGGCTGTTGTCCTTGTGGATTGATCAGCTTTGCCATCAAGGCGCCCGCACGGATGCGGCCAATCGGCGCGCCCTCGCGGATCACGGACAATTCAGAATGATCGCCCAAATGGGCCATCACCTCTTTGACATTCATTTCGGCGTCAACACTGGGGCCAGTACTGCTCCCTGCTTCCATCACATCTTGCGCGGTTAAAACCCCTAAAGGGTTCATATGCGCGACGAAGTCGGCGACATATTCGCTAATCGGATTGGCAATTATCTCACGCGCAGTGCCGATTTGCACGATCCGCCCGCCATCCATCAAGGCGATCCGATTGCCCAGTTTGAATGCCTCATCCAGATCATGGCTGACGAAAATAATTGTGCGCTGCAACTTTGATTGCAGATCCAGTAACTCATCTTGCAGGCGGGCACG
>CAWUUC010000212.1:0-7072 GCA_963924905.1 uncultured Paracoccaceae bacterium | reverse complement strand
G
Source organism: uncultured Paracoccaceae bacterium (assembly GCA_963924905.1). Taxonomy (GTDB): domain Bacteria; phylum Pseudomonadota; class Alphaproteobacteria; order Rhodobacterales; family Rhodobacteraceae; genus Cypionkella. The sequence continues at coordinate 7,071 of CAWUUC010000212.1, read as the reverse complement.
CAGGGCGCATATATTCGTCACGGTCTAAGATGGTCAGACCGTTCATATCCAAAACAGGAATGATGGATCTGGCAAATCGCCCTTCGGCCCATGCTTGGGCTGCGCGCCGTTGGCTTTCGACGGCCAGTGCATCGGCCATTTCGCGGGTGAAACCGTATTTCGTGGCGATGATATCGGCAGAAATGCCTTGGGGGACGAAATTCGTTCTCATAGCAAGCATCGGGTCAACGGCAATCGCCGCGCCGTCTGATCCCATCGCGACGCGGCTCATCATTTCAACCCCGCCTGCGATATAGGCGTGACCCGCGCCGCCTTTGATTTGATTGGCGGCCAGATTGACGGCCTCGATCCCACTGGCACAAAAGCGGTTGATCGCAAGTCCGGGGATAGATTGATCAAGTTTCGACGCCAAGACAGCCGACCGCGCAAGGCAACCGCCCTGCTCGCCCACTTGGGTGACATTGCCCCAGATCACATCTTCGACCGCATGACCCGTCAGCCCATTTCGATCTGCAATCGCATTCAACATCCCTGCTGAAAGTGCGACCGAAGTCACCTCATGCAACGCGCCATCAGCGCGGCCCTTGCCACGGGGGCTGCGAATGGCGTCATAAATAAAGGCGTCGGTCATGGTTCCTCCTTAGGCGCGGTCAGATGGATTGCCGGGCATCAGATCATAGGGGTACTTCCAGCCCGGCGCGGCCGCGATGCGGTCCAGCCAAGCGTCAATATGAGGCCAATCTGCGCGGTCAAACCCAAAGGGTTCGGGATAATAAAGATATCCGCAGCAAGACAGATCTGCGATGGTCATATTTGCCCCTGCAACCCAAGTGTGATGGGCCAGATGGTCGTTTAGGATCCCGTAGGATGCCTTTAGGCGGCCTTGTTGAAAGGCGATCACAGCATCAGGGCGTTTGTCTGCAGGCAGGAAATTGGCCAAAAAACGCGTGTTGCCCGCCAACGCTGACAGTTTGTGATTGTCCCAAAACAGCCAACGCAAAATCTCGCGGCGTTCGGCTGCGGATTTCCCGCCCAATTTGCCCGATTTGCTGCTGATATAATCCAATATCACGCCCGACTGCGTCAACGTGGTGTCGCCATCTATCAAAACCGGCACTTCGCCCATTTCATTTATTGCCCGAAATTCAGGACTGCGGGCCGCACCGTTGAAAAAATCGACATATATAGGTTCCCATTCCACATCCGCAAAGGTCAGCGCCAGCGCGACCTTATAGGCGTTTCCACTTTCGCCAAAGCAATAGAGTTTCATGGTCATTGGTTACCCTTTATCTGACGGGTTCAGCCCCGACGTGCCTCTAATTCAGTATTGAACAGGCGCAGTCTATGGGTCAGGTTGTCCTTGTCGATCACTGAATTGAAGTTTTCGAATAAAAATGACAGCGCCTCGCCCTCATTTAGGCCAGCCTCTTGGCTGAATTTCTTTAGATTGCGATAGCCGTCTTCGGTCATACCAATGGGAAAATGGCGCGTCAGGCGAAAACGTTTGGGCATGTTAAAACCTCTCGGCAGGTAGGGACATCACAGGATCTGCACCTGATTGAATACGCGCCAGATGCAGTGCCGTGGCGGGCAAAGATCGCGCCATATAAAATTGACCCGTGGTGATTTTGTCCTGCAAAAATGTGGCATCGCCATGACCCGTATCCAGCACCCCATATGCCGCGCGGGCCATGCGCGCCCACATCAACCCCATGGCTGTATGGCCCATCATCGTCATAAAATCATAGGCACCAGACAGCGCCGCATTGGGATTTTTCATCGCATTTTCCATAAAAAACGTCGCCGCTGCCTGCACATCTTTGGATGCCTTTTTCAAGGGTTCCAGAAATGACCCTGCAAGACGGGTGTCTTCCTTATTTTCGATGATGAATGTCTTGATCATGTCAAAAAACGCCATCACAGGCTTGCCGCCATCCGCTGCCAATTTGCGCCCCACCAAATCCAGCGCCTGAATGCCATTGGCCCCTTCATAGATTTGGGCAATGCGGGCATCGCGGACAAATTGCGACATGCCATTGTCTTCGATATAGCCATGTCCGCCCCAGATTTGCTGGGCCTGAACGGCCATATCAAATCCTTGGTCGGTCAAAAACCCTTTGATGACGGGGATCAACAGCGATACCAGCGCCTCGGCCTCGACGTCATTGTTGCGCACAGATCGGTCGATCAAATGCGCCCCCCATAGGGTAAGCGCGCGCGCCCCTTGGACAAAAGCGCGCTGCGTCATCAGGTTGCGGCGAATATCTGGATGCACGATCAGCGGATCCGCCGGCCCATCAGGATTTTTTGCACCCGTCACATCGCGGCCCTGAAGACGGTCTTTTGCGTAAGAGGCGGCGTTTTGATAAGCGGTCTCGGCCACGGCATAGCCTTGCAGGCCCACGCCCAAGCGGGCCTCGTTCATCATGGTGAACATGGCGCGCATGCCCTTGTGCAAATCCCCCAAAAGCCAGCCTTTGGCCCCGTCATAATTCATCACACAGGTGGCATTGCCGTGGATGCCCATTTTCCGTTCGATATTGCCAACACTGACACCATTGCGCGCCCCCAGACTGCCATTGTCATGGACCAAAAACTTTGGCACGATGAACAAGGATATGCCTTTGCTGCCGTCGCCGCCGCCCGGCGCTTTGGCCAAAACCAAATGGATGATGTTTTCGGCCAAATCATGGTCGCCGGCCGAAATAAAAATCTTCGTCCCCGTGATCGCAAAGCTGCCATCCGCTTGGGGTTCGGCGCGGGTCCGCATCAGGCCCAAATCGGTGCCGGAATGCGGTTCGGTTAAGTTCATCGTGCCTGTCCAGTCACAGGACACCATTTTTGGCAGATACATCGCTTTTTGTGCATCCGTTCCATGCGCATGGATCGCCGAATAGGCCCCATGCGTCAGGCCTTGATACATATTAAATGCCATATTCGCGGATACAAAAATCTCGCCCACGGCGGTTCCCATGACATAGGGCAAGCCTTGGCCGCCATAAACGGGGTCACAATCCAGTGCGGTCCAGCCACCTTGTTTCATCGCCTCAAAAGCTGCTTTGAACCCTGCGGGCGTGCGAACAACGCCATTCTCCAGAACGCATCCTTTTTGATCGCCCACAGAATTTAGCGGATGCAAAACATCGCGCGCGAGTTTACCTGCCTCTTCCAAAACGGCGCTTGTGAAGCTTGGGTCTAAATCGCTGTAGCCTGCGATATCCAAAGTGCTAAGGTTCAAAAAATCATGCAAGACAAACTGCAAATCTTGAACAGGGGCGTCATAATGGGTCATGAACTCTCTCCTGTAAGGGTCGCAAGGCGCGTGGTTCCAAGCCTAATTTCTGTTTGCAATTCGGCAATGGCGATATCCAATTCAGCGCGCTGGGCTTGCATTTGGGTCAGACGATCTTGGGCCAAGGCCAAGGTGCGCGTCAGTTGTCCGATATTGCTGCCGTCGCGGTCGTACATGTCCAAAAGCTGGCGAATATCCTCGAGTGAGAACCCGAATCTTTTGCCGCGCAAAATCAAATGCAACCTTGCGCGGTCGCGGTGGCTGTACAGTCGCTGGGTACCGCGCCGCAAAGGGGCAAGCAATTCTTTATCCTCATAAAATCGCAATGCACGCGGTGTTACCTGAAAAATTTGGCACATTTGTGAAATCGTCATGATATCGGCGCTGGTCATCTGTGGTCCTGCAAAAGATTTATGGGTTTTTCGCCCCTATACTTTAGACCTTACGTTAACGTAAATGTAGCGCCGCGTCATAAACTATTTTCTATTCGGCCAGTTTTGGCCTAATTTTTTTCTGCGCCTTGGATTGGACCAAATCTGCTGCCGTTGTGGCGTGCAAGCTTTGTTGTGGTTGTTTTTGCCTCCAGCAAGCACATTGCTGAAAACTCTGCCCAAGTTGCGTGTCACGCGTGACCGGCAGCGCCAGAAAGATTGATCGGATCAACCCCTGAAAACCGCAGGGCCGCTGCCCATTTTTGCGCGTTGGATTGATCAAAAATCACTTTGGGTTCAGCCTCTAGGATAAGCCACGCATTTTGCGCGATTTCTTCTTCTAATTGCTGCGGCCCCCAGCCCGAATAACCCAAAGCCAGCAACACGTTTTCTGGCCCCTGACCAACTGCCAAATCCTGCAATATGTCCACGGTAGCCGTCATTTGATAGCCGTCGCCAATCTGCAACGTGCCGTCTTGGCCTTGATACTGACCGCGATGCAGAACAAAGCCGCGACTGCGTTCCACAGGGCCGCCGTAATGCACATCGATGATGGGTGCGCTGTCATTTGATATTCCCAATTGCTTTAACAGCGTGGGAAACGACAAATCAGCTAAGTTGCGATTGACGATCAGCCCCATCGCCCCCTCATTGGAATGCGAGCACACAAGCACGAGCGCCCGTTCAAATCGCGCATCCCCCATGCCCGGCATGGCGGCCAGTAGTTTACCCGTCAGATCCATGAATAACTTTCCCAGTCGATCTTCCCAACATGATCATTTTGGCGCACTTACTCAAGCCTCATTGATCACTTGGGGTTGACTGAAAGGTGATTTGCGATTCACGGCATCTGCGGTAAAAGACGAAGTATGAAAATATCGCTTCCCTTTTTTGTCTTGATGTCGCTGTCCTTGCCCGCCTTTGCGCAGGTCGAAGGGATCGAAAGCACATCCATGCTGCCTGGCTGGACCCAAGGAAACGGTCAACATATGGCGGCCTTGGAACTGCTGTTGCAGCCTGATTGGAAGACCTATTGGCGCGCACCTGGTTCTGGCGGCATACCGCCGCTGTTTGACTGGGCAGGATCCCAGAATTTGGCAGATGTCCGGATCGTCTGGCCGCGCCCAATCGTGTTTGATGTGGGGGGGGTGACAAGTGTGGGCTATCACGATGCAATGATCTTGCCGCTAGAGATAACGGCAATTGATCCATCCAAGCCTGTGGTTTTAGCGGGCAATGTAACCTTGGGGATTTGCAAAGATATTTGTATTCCCGTCACCTTGGATTTGCAGGCGGATTTGGGTGCCGTCACAGCGCCTGATCCTGTGATTATAGCCGCGCTTTCGGATAATCCGATTTCAGCCCAAGTGGCGGGCGTCACGCAAGTGCGTTGCAGCGCAGATCCGATACGCGATGGGCTGCGTGTGACGGCCCAATTGACCCTGCCAAATTTAGACAGCTCAGATTACATGGTCATGGAGCAGGCTGATCCAAAGATTTGGGTTTCTGATGCAGAAATCATCCAAAACGGCGATCAGTTGACGGCCATTGTGGACATGGTGCCGCCCGAAGGTAAACCCTTCAATCTGGACGGCGACACCTTGGTTTTGACAGTTTTAGGGACCAAACGCGCGGTTGAGGTGCGCGGTTGCCCCTTAACGCAAAGCGGCTTTAATCTGCAATAAATCATCCCAAGCCTCGCGTTTGGCGATGGCGCTTTGAACGATGTTTTGTGGCGTCAACATCGCCATCGATTGGGTGTCAAAGGCGCGCGCCCATTTGCCTCTTGCGCGGGCAATCCCTTGGGTGTTCAGGCCCATTTGCAAGGCGGCATTGCCCATCAACACCACAACCTTGGGCGCAATTAGCGCGATATGTTTGGCCACAAACGGGCGCATGATCGCCAATTCGTCCATCTCTGGCGTGCGATCTTGCGGGGTGCGCCACGGCAAGACGCAGGTCAGATAGATCGCTTGGGCGGGGTCAGGATTGTCGCGCGACAGGCCGATCGCAGCAAACAAACTGTCCAAAAAAACACCTTGCTGCCCTGCAAAGGGCGACTTTTCACGTTCATCATCACGATCAGGCGCATCGCCCAAAATCAGGACATCAGCCTGTGGATGCCCCGCCCCAAAGACCATATCCCGCGCGCCCTTTTTCAATTCTAAATGCTCAAATCGCGCTAATGCCTCGCGCAGATCATCCAGATTTTGACAGGCTGCGGCGGACTTGCTCGCAGCATCAATCGCAAAAGAGGGCGATGTTTGAACCTTCTGCGCTGGTGTTGCAGATGGCTGCGGTTGGGGGGCTGGCGCGACTGTCGCCTTTTGCCATTCTGCGCGGTCGGGCAATTCGTAGGCATTGATTGCCGTCTCGGACAAGGTTTCATCAACCCCCATATCCAATTGCCATGCCAGCGCTGCCAGCGCCGCGTCAAAGTCGCGTTCAATTTCGGCATTGATTCCCATGGCACCAAACTACGACCCAGCGGCCCGCGCCACAAGGCGCTTGTCCAAAACGCGCAGGCTTTCTATAAGGCGCAAAACCTAAGGGAGATGCCGATGAGTTTTCGCGCGCGCCACCTTCTGGGGATCGAGGATTTGTCACCGCAAGAGATTGTGACAATTCTGGATCTGGCGGATCGGTATGTTGATCTAAACAGACGCACCGTCAAACAGTCTGACGCCCTATCAGGCCTGACGCAGATCAATATGTTTTTCGAAAATTCAACCCGCACGCAGGCCAGTTTTGAATTGGCGGGCAAACGTCTGGGCGCGGATGTGATGAATATGTCGATGGCCTCTTCCTCGGTCAAAAAGGGCGAAACGCTGATCGACACCGCCATGACGCTGAACGCGATGCATCCTGATTTGCTGGTGGTGCGTCATGGATCATCGGGCGCGGTTAATCTGCTGGCGTCCAAGGTGAATTGTGCGGTGTTGAATGCGGGTGACGGGCGACATGAACACCCAACCCAAGCCTTGTTGGACGCGCTGACCATCCGCCGCGCCAAGGGCCGCATTCAACGCCTGAACATTGCCATTTGTGGCGATATCTTGCACAGCCGCGTCGCGCGCAGCAATCTGATCTTGCTGGGAAAAATGGAAAATCGGTTGCGGCTGATTGCGCCGCCCACCTTAATGCCTGCGGGTGTCGAAGATTTCGGATGCGAACTGTTTGACGATATGCGTCAAGGGCTAGAGGGCGTCGATGTTGTGATGATGTTGCGCCTGCAAAAAGAACGGATGGATGGTGGTTTTATCCCGTCCGAGCGCGAATATTACCACCGCTTTGGTCTGGATGCAGAAAAGCTGTCTTTTGCCAAACCAGATGCCATCGTGATGCATC
>CAWUUC010000211.1:0-2635 GCA_963924905.1 uncultured Paracoccaceae bacterium | reverse complement strand
GTTCGGATATCAGAATTTTGGCATCAAGCCTGATTTTGTGACCATGGCCAAGGGCGTGGCATCGGGCTATGCGGCAATTTCGTGCACCGTGACCACCGAAGAAGTGTTTTCGATGTTCAAAGACGCGGGCGACACGATGTCTTATTTCCGCGACATCTCGACCTTTGGCGGCTGCACGGCGGGGCCTGCGGCGGCGCTGGAAAATATGCGGATCATCGAAGACGAAGGCCTGTTGCAAAACACGCTGGATATGGGCGCGCGGGTTTTGGACAATCTGAATGCGCTGATGGACAAGCATAAGGTCATTGGCGATGTGCGCGGCAAGGGTCTGTTTTGTGGCGCGGAATTGGTGGCAGATCGCAAAACCAAAGAACCGATGGACGAGAAAAAGGTGGCCGCAGTCGTGGCTGAATGCAATGCACAAGGCGTTATCATTGGCATGACAAATCGCAGTCTGCCCGGATTGAACAATACCCTATGCCTCAGCCCTGCGTTGATTGCCACGGCGGATGATATTGATGCCATCACAGGCGCAATTGACCACGCGCTGACCAAAGTTTTTGGCTGATCATTTTTAAGGCAGAAAGATGCGCCCAAGGTCCGACCTTGGGCGCTTTGCATTTGGGGCGGATAGGTATTTGGGCCAGTATGAAAGGGCAGGGTTGACTCTGGTCAAAAAGCGCCGATGAGTAAGTCCAGTTTTTTTTGAAAATGGGTCCAAAATGGCCATCCCAGCCGAAGCCTTTGTTTTGCCCCCAGCAGGGCGCGGCACCTTGCAGCAGCGTTTGCGGCAATTGGTGACGGAAGGAGTGCTGAGTGGGCGGTTTGCGGCGGGGCAAAAGATGCCATCTTCGCGCGGTTTGGCTGATCATTTGGGAATTTCACGGATCACGGTCACCTTGGCCTATGCCGAATTGGTCAGCGCAGATTATCTGGCCGCGCGCGGGAGGTCGGGATATTATATTTCTGAAACCGCCCCGCGTGCGCCTGAATTGGCCGCAAGGTCACCGCGCCATGAGGGGGTGGATTTTGCCGCCATCACGGGGCGACGTTATTCGAGCGTTGCGGTTGTGGATCGGCCAAAGGATTGGGAAAGCTATCCCTATCCGTTCATTTACGGCCAAGCCGATCCGCAATTGTTTGATCACCAAAATTGGCGGCTTTGCGCGATGCGGGCCTTGGGGCGGCGGGATTTTGGGGCGCTGACATCGGATCTTTATGATGGGGATGACCCATTGTTGATTGAATATCTGCTGCGATCAATCCTGCCCAGACGCGGCATTGCGGCGCGTGAGGATGAGGTTTTGCTGACCGCAGGCGCGCAAAATGCCCTATGGATCGCGGCGACCTTGTTGCAAGGCAAACGTGTTGCGGTCGAAAATCCCTGTTATTCTGGGTTGCGGGGCATTTTGGCGGGTTTGGGGGCCGATGTCTCATCGGTTGATGTTGATGCGGACGGATTGCCGCCCGATCAGGTGCCGCGTGGGATGGATGTGGTTTTCACCACTGCAAGCCACCAATGCCCCACGAATGCGACCATGCCGCTGGAACGGCGTCTTGCCCTGCTAGAGGCCGCCTCTCGCGATGGGTTTGTCATTGTGGAAGATGATTATGAATTTGAGATGTCCTTTCTAAAACCCGTCTCGCCCGCGTTGAAATCTTTGGATACCGATGGGCGAGTGATTTATGCGGGCTCGTTTTCCAAATCGGTCTTTCCGGGGATGCGATTGGGCTATCTGGTGGGACCCGCCAGCTTTATCCGCGAGGCGCGGGCCTTGCGGTTGATGACCCTGCGCCATCCGCCGGGGCACATTCAGCGCACCGTGGCCTATTTTCTATCACTGGGCCATTATGATGCCTTGATCAACAAAATGCGGACAGCTTATCGGCGGCGGCGTTTGATTATGGATGAGTCCATCGCTCAACATGGTTTGACGATGGCAGGGCAGGGTGGCTTTGGCGGCAGCAGTGTTTGGATGCGTGCGCCCTTGGGGATGGATACCGAAATCTTGGCCCAATCCTTGCGCGCCGACGGGGTCTTAATCGAGGCGGGGCGGGCGTTTTTCAGCGCATCAGATGCGCCACGTCATTTTTACCGTTTGGGCTATTCGTCGATTTCGCCAACAAAGATTCCCGATGGGATCGCCAAGATTGCGCAAAAGATTAGGGGGCGTTGATCTGGCCTTATATGGCAAGATGCTCTGGCCCTAAGGGCAGCTGTGATGGCCGCATAGATTGGCGCAAATCGCAGATGGAGTCCGCGCATGAAAATGACCACCGAAGAAGCCTTTGTCAAAGTTTTGCAAATGCATGGGATCGAACACGCCTTTGGCATTATCGGATCAGCATTTATGCCGATTTCAGATTTGTTTCCAAAGGCGGGGATCAATTTTTGGGATTGCGCGCACGAAGGATCGGGCGGGATGATGGCGGATGGCTATACCCGCGCCTCTGGCAAGATGTCGATGATGATCGCCCAAAACGGACCAGGGATTACGAACTTCGTGACCGCCGTCAAAACCGCCTATTGGAACCACACGCCACTGTTGTTGGTCACGCCACAAGCCGCCAATAAAACGATCGGAATGGGTGGTTTCCAAGAGGTTGAACAGATGGCGCTGTTTGCCGATATGGT
>CAWUUC010000210.1:0-6240 GCA_963924905.1 uncultured Paracoccaceae bacterium | reverse complement strand
CCTCGGCCATATCGCCTGCTTTGCGTGCGGCGATGCGAGTCGAATCGATCCTGCTCATTTGGCCCGCGCCGACGCCCACAGTGGCCCCATCTTTGACATAGACGATGGCGTTCGATTTAACGTGTTTGGCCACTTTCCATGCAAACAACAAATCCGCCATTTCGCGGTCGCTTGGGGCGCGTTTTGTGACTTGTTTCAGATCAGAGGTCGTCAGCAATCCATTGTCGCGGTTTTGCACCAAAAAGCCACCCGCAACCTGTTTGAATGCCAGCGAAGCAGATGCTGCATCGGGCAGACCGTGTGTGGTCAAAAGACGCAGATTTTTCTTAGCGGCAAAAATCGCTTTTGCCTCGTCAGTGGCGCCCGGTGCAATCACAACTTCGGTAAAGATTTTCACGATCTCTTCGGCGGTTTCAGCATCAAGTATTTGATTAAGCGCGACAATGCCGCCAAACGCAGATGTTTGATCACAAGAATATGCCCGCAAATAGGCCTGCTTCAAACTATCCGCAGTTCCAACACCACAAGGGTTTGCGTGTTTGATGATGGCGCAGGCGGGTCCGCCTTTGGCAAACTCTGCCACCAATTCAAAGGCTGCATCGGTGTCGTTGCTGTTGTTATAAGACAGCTCTTTTCCCTGCCACTGTTTGGCTGTGGCCACCCCCAACCGCGCCGACCCATCTGTATAAAACGCTGCTGCTTGATGCGGGTTCTCGCCATATCTTAGCCCTTGGGCCAAGGTACCGCCAAAGGTCCGATGCCGAGGAAACGGCTTATCCAGTTGGTCTGCCATCCATCCCGAAACGGCGGCATCATAGGCCGCAGTGCGGGCATAGGCTGCCAGCGCCAGTTTTTGGCGAAAGCCCAGCGTTGTGGCCCCATCATGTGCCTTAAGCTGGTCTAACAAAATGCCGTAATCGGCAGGATCCGTCACGACCGACACGAACCGATGGTTCTTGGCCGCAGCGCGGATCATCGCAGGCCCGCCGATGTCGATATTTTCAATACAGGTGTTATAATCTGCACCTTTGGCCACCGTCGCCTCGAAGGGGTAAAGATTAACAATTAACAGATCAATCGGTTCAATTCCATGCGCGGCCATCGCGAGGAGATGTTCGTCGTCATCGCGCAGGGCCAGCAACCCACCATGGACATTGGGGTGCAGTGTTTTGACCCGCCCATCCATCATTTCTGGAAAACCCGTTACATCCGACACATCGCGGACAGCCAGACCAGCGTTGCGAAATAAACCAGCTGTGCCACCCGTCGAGATCAGCTCGACCCCCTGATCAGTCAGCGCGCGCGCCAATTCCAAAATGCCAGTCTTATCAGAAACAGAAATTAATGCGCGCCCGATTGGCACCAAATTGGTCATAGCACGGCCCCTTTGTTTTGGTCACACTGGAACGGATCAATCATCGCGTCCCAAATCACGGGTGGCCAGCGGAGTATCCTGTGCTTTCGCCAAGGTCCAGCCAATCTGTGTTTCTTCGTCGCGTGTGCGGCAAGTTAAGACGATTTGATAGGTTGATCTTGGCCGAAGTCGCGATTTTTCCAAATAAATAGATGGCTCAAGGGTCAATGCCGCACGGCCATCATGGCGAAATACCCAAACTTCGCCACTTTTTAAGGCAAGCGAAATCGCAGTGCCCCCTAGATCCAACGTGGCGGTGACATCTGGATGCAAATGGAATCGCAACGTCAGGCCTATGCCCTCGACCCAGTTTTCTGCCAATGCCAGTTGTAGGCGCGACTGTTCGTCTTTGTTGTTTGCAAACATACGGTCCAAACCAGACAGTTTGCGGCCATCCGGAGTTAACCATAACTCTCGCGAATGTTTAAGCCCGTGGGTGGAGGACCAGCCATCATGGGTCAGGCTAAGATGCATTCCATCGTGCAAATGAGCGTGTTTCAAATCTGATACTTGGGCCAAGTCGTCCATATCTGTCTGGCCGTCTTGCGCCTTTGTGCTCAAACGGCGAGATGACGAAATGCCGTCTATCGAAAGGGTGGAATGGGATGCGGTCGACCGTCCCGCCCGCCACCAATCTGCTCCAAAATGCCGCCCCGCCCCACAATTCACGATGACAGGACGGCGTCCAGATGTAAGTTCAAACCCCGCCGTCGATGCATGGGCTGCGCGCCCCGCCATGCCGCTTGCGGGCGATGATACATCCACAATGACGGACGAACGCCCCCCCGACATGCGCGCAAATCCCATTGGCAAAATCAGATTGGCAGACGGCTCAAATTTAATGTTTGCAGCCGCCAAGGATTGATCAAGTCGCCCTTCGGCACCCCGCCCCCCGCCATGAAATCGCGCCAAGCCCCCATCGGCGTGGCGCAGGGCGCGTAAAGTCGGTGCGATGCGGCCAATTGCATCCGTAAGTGCCTTGGGCACGGCAACATCTGCCTCGCTTAAGGCGTGTTCGGCCCAGATCAGATGGGTGAAAACCTCAAGCAGCTCTTCGGGGTTTCGTGTGGCGATCCCACCGCCGCTGTCAATTTCGCGGGTGCATTCAGAGGCCAAAAGATGTTCGACTGCCCCCAGCTGTTTTTGCATCCCGTGCAAGGATAGCCCCGCATAAATCAGGCCAGTCAGTGCCTCAAATCGGGGCAGGCCATGGGCTGCACGGTGCCAGCGCCGCGCCAAAAACAGCACTTGGGCTGAGAGCAGATGATAAAACTGCTTTGCCTCGTCAGGACTGCGGCCTGACAAAAGGAACGGGGCGTGATTGATCCAGCGAATAACGCGGCGCCCCGTCAGATCAGGGGACCATCCTGCACCTTCGCCGCGACCATAAAGCCGCATCCATTCCCATGTCCATCGCTGTCCCAATTGACGCGCGCCGACATCACCAACCGCTGCTAAATCATCCAGCCATGTAAACCCCGCACGTTCATCGGGCAAGAAATAGCCATCTTTTGGGGGTGCGATCTTGATGTCCCAAATAGAGGCGTTCGGCGCAGTAATCACTTGGCCAGAAATCACGAAATTTCCAGATAACAACTGCTTGCCGCGTGCAAATAGACCAATACTGCGTGGTTCAGGTTGCGAGACAAAGCCTGTTGCGGGCTCGGCCCTAAGGGCGCGCCACATCGCAAATCTATTTCCAATGGCGCCCGTTCTATACCTGCTCATATGCCTGTCCGTCTGCCACAATTGCGCGGTCTATTAAAAATTACCATAGCCGCGCAATTGGCCTGTGTCACCCGTCAGTTCAACAGATCAACCCGCTGCATATATTGCGCTAAGGTTTTGACTTGATCCAGCCAATTAGCCAAAATCTTTGGCGCATGGGGGGCGGCATGGACACCTGGTGTCATCTCGCCCGCAAGGACTGAGGCAATGGCGAAGGCAACAGGCGTTGACACCAATCGCGCCATCGCTGATCCGCGCGCATCCCCCCAAGCGTCCAACGCCCAAGTTTCGTGAAACACTTTGCGGCCGTCACGCTCGGCCGAGAGTGAAACAAACAAGATCACACGATCAGGTTCGCCAGGGGCATAGGCATTCGTCGCTAAAAATCCTGCCGCCATCTCGGCCAATCGCGCATCCCCCGCAGGGCCTTGCAGCGTTTCAATCTCTTGGAAGACTGGTGCCCAAGCCTTGGCCCAGCCATTCAGTCGCAGCGTACCGCGCACAAAATCCCGCAGTTTCCACGCAGGATCAAATTGGTAATCTGCGATAAAGGGATAGCTGTCGCGATTTGGATAAACCTCAAAGCTTTCGGGTTCTGGTAATGGCGCACTATAGCTGGTGATGGCATCCCAAGGCCGCGCCACGTTCAATTCTTTGAAATCCCGCATAGACCGCGAAGGGGACCGTAACGCCTTTAGAACACCAACAGGTGCCCAAGAAAATTTATAGCGAAACGGGTTTGGAATTTTTGGGACACCACCGCAATAAGAGGTAAAAGAAATCACGTTTTCAGGATCGTAGGCCGCTGACGCGCGATAGCGTGCTACCAAATCATGCGCCATCAAATGGTCAATGCCAGGGTCAAGGCCCACCTCATTAACTGATACCAATCCCTTGGCCTTGAAGGCCGCATCCAAAGCGCGCATTTCAGGCGCGATATAAGAGGAAGAGGCAAAATGCGCCCCGCGATCAAGACAGATTTGGGCGATTGGGACGTGTTGATCTGCGGGCAGCATGGATACGGCAATATCGCCAGGTTCCAGCGCAGCAGACAAGGCCGCCAATGAAAATGGGCGAATGTCATGGGCCAGATCACCGACTGCCTCGCGGGCTTTTTCGACGGTGCGGTTCCACACCACAACATCGTGCCCATCTTTGAGCAACTTACGCAGACCTGGCGCTGACGACAGCCCCGTTCCGCACCAATGTATTGTCATAACATTCTCCATTAAACGTTGGCGCTGTGCGCCAGATACTCGGATTTTGCACGGCCCCAAACGCCCGCGTCAATCATCGTCAAGGCTGTCAATGTCGGCAGCAGTTGGGCGGCATAATCCTCGCTGCTTTCAACCGGCAAAAGCGATGGCAGATTGTCGATCGCAGTCACATCCAAAACGGGATCTGTTGCAACGCGCAAGGCTGGTTCGGCCCAATCAGTCGCCCGATCATAAACTTTGATCGGCGAAAAATCAGAAGTCGGATCACAGGCGATGTCGCCAATCACGGTCAGTTTGCGCGCAGCATCAAGGATCGCAGATTTGGGCACAAAGACAGGACAACCGGGGCGCGCCAGAATACAATTCAAGAAAATTTCGTGCTGCAACACCTCTGGAAAGGGACCGCCGCTCGCAGTTTCTGCGATATCCCATTTGGTGACATCAACACCCATTGCCGCGCATAAATCAGCAGCGCCTGTGCCGACGCGGCCATTTGCCCCGATGATGATGGCGCGTGGACGGGTGATTTTAGGTAATTCTTGTGCCAAATCCGCCAGAAGTGCGGCCTTGCCATTATATTTGGCCACGGCCCCCGCGATTGCGCCACGCTGCTGCGCCGCCCAACATTTCAAGGCAACCGCCGCCCCCGCAAATCCCGCCCAATATCCAAAGGCGGCAACACGACGTCCCGTTTCATCGACCAAATATTCCAAATCATATAATGTTCCGCCCCCTGCCTTGAATCGTCGCAAAAGGTCTTGGCCCGCGGGTTGGCCCTTATAGGCATGGCCGAACATGATATGACGATGGATCAGGGGCGTGCCATCTTCTGGCAGTTCCTTTAGGCCAAAAATAATTGCGTCTTTCGGTGCAAGGGGCCACTGATTTTCTTTGGCAATCTCGCAGCCCATGGCGGTGTAGCCATCTATTGGAATGGCACGCACAGAAGATTCTTCGATCGTTACACGCAGACCGGCAGCAATCAACGCACCCGCCCCTGCGGGTGTTAACCCCACGCGCTCTTCATTGGGGCGCTGTTCTGCCCTTACCCAAAGATGGGTCATTATGAGTGTCCTTCCAAATCATATCCGCGCCTGTGCGCCCGTTTTTGCCATCGATCCGCCGCAAGACAAGCCTCGCGCAGGTTGGAAAACCAATACAACAACTGCCGCCCTTTTGCGCCTGCAGCCCCCCATTCGCGCAGCACCGAATATTCCCCAAACAGGTTATAACTGACTTCAACGCGGTAAAACCGCGTTTTGAGTGTCGCATTTTGGATTAAAAGCACATTGATCATGTGTGGACCCCAACCTTGCGGTCTTTATCGAATGAAACTGCCCAGACTGTCCATGCTATAGATCAAAATGGGCAAAAACAGGGACATGATCGCTGGGCTGTTCCCATCCGCGGGCGGCGCGCAAGATGCGGCTGCTGTGGGCTGCGGCGGCGATATCGCTGCTGGCCCAAATATGATCTAAGCGCCGACCTTTGTCAGCCTGATCCCATTCGGCGGCGCGATAACTCCACCAAGTGTAAAGCTTACCTTGTGGGATATCGTTGCGCGTTACATCTTGCCATGCGCCCGATTGCATCACATCGGCAAGATGATCCACCTCGATGGGGGTGTGGCTGACAATTTTCAATAGGCTTTTATGATTCCAGACGTCGTCTTCGCGTGGCGCAATATTCAAATCCCCTACTAGAATAGATTTTTCAGGCTTTGCGGCATGAAAATGGTCGCGCATTTGTTTTAGATAATCCAACTTTTGGCCGAATTTTTCATTTTGCGCGCGGTCAGGTATGTCGCCGCCTGCAGGGACATAGCAATTGTGGATCGTCACACCATTTTCCAATCGGGCTGCCACATGCCGCGCATGGCCC
>CAWUUC010000209.1:0-3557 GCA_963924905.1 uncultured Paracoccaceae bacterium | reverse complement strand
TGGCGGGCGCATAGGGCGCGCCCTGCCACAGCATTTTCCCTGAACTGGGACGCACAGTCCCAGATATCACATTCGAGACAGTCGATTTGCCGGCACCATTTTCACCAAGCAATGCAACAACTTCACCCGCAAAAACATCCAGATCAATTCCATGCACGACTTGGATCGCTCCATAAGACTTTTTGATATCGCTCAAGGACAATAAAGGTGTTTTGCTGTCGGATGTCATTGCATCGCCTTTCGTTTTCTAATGCCGACAATCGGTTTTTCTATCAGGGATTAGGGATGCTTTTCAACAAAGACGGCCGCGTTTTCGCAGGTCGTCAACACAGCATTCGGGATCTGGCGCGCAGGAACAGAGGCCCCATTTGCCACCGCGATGGCCGAGTTGACGGCCAAAACGCCCATGGCTTGCGTGCTTTGTGTTGCGGTCACGACAAAAGGCGTGTCGCAAGCAACCAAGGATTCCAACGCCGCGCCATCACCGTCATAGCCACCGATGATTACCTTATCGGCCATGCCCGCCACTTCGACGGCCTTTGCAGCCCCCATCGCAAGACCGTCTGCCTGACCAAAGATGATCGAGATATCTGGATTGGCTTGCAACATGTTTTGGGCAATCTGGAAACCTTCGTCGGGCGACCACTGCTGGCTCCATTGTTGATCGACCAATTCTACGCCAGGATTTTCGTCAATCGCCATTTTGCATCCCTCAAAGCGTTGCACTTCGGGGGTGGTGCCCTTTTGGCCGTGGATCACAACCATTTTACCCGCGCCGCCTGCAAGACCGATGATGTGATTGCAGACTTGGTATGCCGACATGACGTTTTCACCGTAAATCACGGTATCGCCAGGCTCGCCTTCGGGTTCGCGGTCAACGTTGATGACAGGGATACCTTCGGCGCGGGCCAAACGTGTTGGAACGGTCGCAGCGGCGGCCCCTGCAGGGATATAGATAAAGGCATCGATGCCTTGGGTGATCAAATCCTGCACTTGGCTGACTTGGGTTGCGGTGTCATTCTTGGCATCGACCACAATCACTTCGATGCCCAGTTTGCTCGCATATCCTTCAACACCCAATTTGATTTGGTTGAAAAAGTCCGCTTGCAGATTTGGAACCGCAAGACCGATTTTGGCGACACCGCCCACGCCTTCGGCTGTGGCGGTTGTGGCGCAAGCGACAAGAGCTGTTGCAGCCATTAGTTTTTTAATTGTCTTGTTCATAATCTCTCCTCCTAATTGTTTGATCCGCGCCACCTGGTCTGGATCGCTTGTAGTTCGACCAATCGAACTATGTGTTTGGGGGCGCAAGTGCCCCAATTTTTCAGGCGCGGCGGTGCTTAAAGGTTTCAGCCGCCACGGCCAGCACGATCACAAGGCCGATAATAACGGCCTGCACAAAGGGCGACACGCTGAGCAGATTTAACCCATTACGCAGCACCCCAATGATCAAAACGCCAATCAAGGTTCCAACCACACCGCCTGTCCCACCCGACAGGCTGGTGCCACCAATAACCACGGCGGCAATCGCGTCCAATTCATAGGCCACGCCCGAACTGGGCTGCACCGCATCAAGGCGTGCGGCCAAAAGAATACCCGCCAACCCCGACAAAAACGCGCAAACCGTATATACTAAGACGGTGGCCATTTTCACATGAATGCCCGCCAAACGCGCCACTTCTGGGTTGCCACCGATGGCAAACAGAATGCGCCCTTCCTCGCGGTAGCGCAAAAACAGAATGGCGATGGCAAAGACCACCAACATCACCGCAACCGTCATGGTCAAAAAGCCAAAATTACGAATGATCGCGCCCATGTTGAACCAGCTGGGAAAGCCGATGATCTGCGAGCCGTTTGTGATCATATTGGCGACACCGCGTGCAATCGACATCATTGCCAAAGTGGCAATGAACGGCGGCACTTTGAATTCCGTAATCAAAAGCCCTGAAATCGCCCCACAGAGTGCGGCAACCACCAGCGCCCCTGTGATCGCAATGCCCATGGGCATACCCGCCTCAACATTCAGATACCCCAGCACCATCATCGCAAGGGCCAGAACCGACCCCACGGACAAATCAATCCCGCCGATCAAGATGACAAAGGTCATCCCAACCGCCATGATCCCCAAAACAGTGATCTGATCCGCGATGTTGAGGAAATTGCGAAAGGACAAAAAAGAATCGGTCGCGATGGACAAAAAGACACATAACAAAATCAGCCCGATCAACGGCCCTGTCGCCCCATTGAGCGAAAAAAAATGCGCCAATCCCGCCTTTGCATCTGCGCTGGACCTTATTCTTGCCAAAATGTAACCCCCAAATACGACCGTTATAGAATATTTATTCAATTAAGATATTAAATGCCTATGCGATGATTTTAGACCTGTCAACTCTTGCACAACACGGAATCAAAAATATTTGCGCTTTTTTGGGATTGGGGCAGCAACGCCTTGACAGTCGACTTTATGCATGTTTTCTAAATTATGAATTTTTATACAGGAGCGAGAATGAATTCCCCCGAACTCCGCGCGATCGCCAACAAGATCAGACGCCGTGATCTGCAAGCTGTCTATGAGGCGGGTGCGGGCCATATCGGCGGCGAAATGTCCGTCATTGATCTGCTGACGGCGCTGTATTTCGACGTGATGTCCGTCGATGCGACTGCCCCACTTGACCCCAAACGCGACCGCTTGGTGCTCAGCAAGGGTCATACAGCCTTGGCGCTCTATATTGTGTTATCCGAAAAAGGCTTTTTGCCCAAGGACGAGATCGCAACCTTTCTAAAACCCCACTCGCGGCTGAACGGTCACCCAAATCGCACCAAGGTACCAGGGGTGGAAACCAACACTGGCCCCTTGGGTCACGGCTTGCCGATTGCCGTTGGTATGGCATTGGCAGCGCGACTGAATAACGATCCATGGCGCACATTTGTGATTACAGGTGACGGCGAAATGCAAGAGGGATCCAACTGGGAGGCGATCATGTCGGCGGCGCATTACAAATTGGACAATCTGACTCTAATCATTGACCACAACCGCCTGCAACAAGGCGCGCGATTGGCCGATACCAATGATATTGCCCCGCTGCGCCCTAAACTTGAAGCTTTTGGTTGGGCAGTCCAAGAAATTGACGGTCATGATATGGATCAGATTTGCGCTGCGTTATCAAAGGATCGGGTCGTCGCTGGCAAACCCAGCTGCATCGTCGCCCATACCAACAAAGGTCAGGGGATATCCTTTATGTCAGATAATGTCGCTTGGCATCACAAAGTGCCAAATGCAGAACAATATCAGCAGGGCATGGCCGAACTTGAGGAGGCTGCGCAATGAATGCCCCGTTTGAAACCGCGAAATTGCACGATTGCCGCGATGCCTTTGTCGCCACATTAGAGGCGTTGGGCGCGGCAAACAGTGACATTGTCGCTGTGGTCAACGATTCAGTTGGATCGTCCAAATTGGGCGGATTTCGCGACAAATTCCCCCAACGTTTGATCAATGTTGGCATTGCAGAGCAAAATATGGTCGGGGTGGGCGCTGGTTTGGCCAATGGCGGCAAGAT
>CAWUUC010000208.1:0-5083 GCA_963924905.1 uncultured Paracoccaceae bacterium | reverse complement strand
ATTGCAAAGGCCGTTTCCAAAAGTGCGGGATCGGCACCGTCAATTCGGTCGGTCCGTTCCACATCCTTTGTCTCAACAATCGCGCCAAGGCTTGCCAGATCGCTGCCAGCTGTGACCATGGCCAACTTTGCCGTCCCTTCGGCTGTCAGCGCATTGGCCAAGGTGGTGGCGCGCCACGCTGCGGTCACTTGGTCTTTGACATCAGCCAAGGGGCGGGGCGTTGGGGGAACAGTTTCGATCATCGTCATAGCGACAACCCCACCATCGTCCAAAATAATTGCCTCGGGAAAGTCACCCATTGCCAAGGCATCAGCAGCCTTGCGAAAGCCTGCGTAACTCGCGATTGGGTCATTATCGGCGGCACCTGTCGCGTAATCGGTAGATTGGATCACCAGATTTTCTGCGGCTGCCAGATCTTCCACTGTGGCCCCCCCCGCCAGCGCATCATCAATCGTCTCAATTCGGGCCGCGATGTCTTTGCGCGCAGCCTCCAGTTGCAATTCCAATTCCAGATCAGGACGGGCCTCATCTAAGGTGGTTTCTTGCGCTGCCAAAATCGCGTTCATTCGAAACAGCGCAGGGCCAAGGCTGGATTGTAACGGTCCAACAACACCCGCCTCGGTCAGGGCAAACACCGCATCCCCTGCTGCGCCCAATTCAGATTTGGACACATCTCCCATGTCGACATCGTCAAGGGTCAAATTGCGCTCTTTGACCAGATCGTCAAAGGATGTGCCAGCGTCGAACGCGGCTTTGGCTTTTGCGGCCTCCTCATCCGAGGGATAGACAAGACGTTCCACCAATCGCTTTTCAGGGATGACATATTGATCTTTGCGGCTGTCATAAAGGGCGCTAAGCGCCGCTGCATCCACAGGCATATTGGGTGCGATATCATCGGGCAAAAGGGCTGCGTAGGAAATACGCTTGGCCTCTGGACGGGTATAAAGCGCGATATTCGCGTCATATTCGGCCTGCAAATCGGCATCCGTCGGGGCGGCAATCGGTGTCGTCAAATCGGCTTCGCTTAAAGCGTGCCAAGAAAAACTGCGCGTTTCAGCCGCATATGCAAGCAGCGTATCCGTCAAAACATTGGGACTGGTGATACCGCCTGTGATTGCATATTGTAACGTGGTGCGGGCAATATCCGCACGCAGGCTTTTTTCATATTCCGCTTCGGTTAAATTTGCAGAACGCAAAGCTTGGGCATAGGCATCACGATCAAAACTGCCATCAATAGATTGAAACACATTGACTTGGGCCAGTTCGGAGGCCACCTGCAAGTCATCTGCCGACAGGCCCACCTTATCCATTTCGTCATTCAACGCAGCAATCGCCACAACGCTGGCAAGCGCTTGTTTGTCTATCCCTGCAGAAATCGCATCACGCAGCGGCACAGGCTGACCGATCATTTGCGAAAATCGCGCCACCGTGTCGCGCAAGGCGTTTGTGTAATCGGTCACTTTGATATCTTGATCGCCGACACTGCCAATGCGGGTGGTATTGCCGCCAAAGCCGCCGACGCCAAAACTTAGCAAACTTAGCGCCATCAAGACAAACAAAATGCCGCTGAAGGCCTTCGACATTGGGCGCTTTTTGCGCTCAAGTTCGTCTGTAGGGGTCGGTTTGGCCATGATGTTGCTGCCTTCAAAGGATTTGATCGAATGTTTATGCCGCCCTTGCCCAAGGGGCAAGAGCAAGGGGGTTATTTAAGGACGATATGCGCCAAGGCGCCGCGTGACCTCGGCAATACCAACTTGGTCGACATTGGCAAAGGCGATCCGGATTTGATCGCCGCCCAGACCTGCGGGTTGAAACATCGTGCCGGGTAACATCAATAAGGATTGGTCGTTCACCAAAGTGCGACACACATCAGGCGATGCCATAGCAAAGGGGTGCTTTACATAGGCGAAATAAGCTCCGCATCCCAAAATCTGCCAATCTGGCAAGGATTGAAATCCGTCAATGACTGCCTTGCGGCGCGCCAATATTTGATCGCGCTCGCCCGCAAGCCATTGCGAGAGGTTTTGCATCCCCCAAAGCGCCGCGATCTGCCCCAATTGGCTGGGACAAATCGCCACCGTATCTAAGAACTTTTCCACCTGCATCATGCGCGCAGGGCTGGCCACAATCGCACCCACACGGTGACCCGTCAAACGATAGGCTTTAGAAAATGAGTAAAGTTGGATCAGCGTGTCATCCCAATCAGGGTCCGCAAACAAATCATGCGCAGCACCTGATCTTGCGTCAAAATCGCGATATGTTTCATCTACAATCAGCGCGATTTTGGCCGCACGGGCAATGTCGCGAAAGGCTGCCATCACCTCGGCGGGATATTCCGCCCCAGTTGGGTTATTGGGCGAGACCAACACAATTGCCCGCGTTTTGGAATTAATCAGCGCGCGTGCCTGTTCGGGATCCGGGATCATCCCAGCCCCCGCAGGCAGCGGGACGGTTTTGACGCCTTGCATATCCAGCCACATTTTGTGGTTGAAATACCATGGGGTTGGCAAAATCACCTCGTCGCCCGCACCTGCCAAAGTTGCCATCGCGGCGCAAAAGGCCTGATTGCACCCTTGAGTGATCGCAACATGATTTGGCGTCACGACACCGCCATAGCTGGCCGACCACTGCGCGGCAATCTCTGACCGCAAGGCCGCCAAACCCAAGACCGCCCCGTAAAGATGGGCATCGGGATTGTGCAAAGATGCATCTGCAATCGCCTGTCGCAGCCCCAAGGGTGGCAGATCAACAGGTGCGGCTTGCGATACGTTGATCAAGGGGCGATCTGTTGGGAAAGCTACACCGTCCAACCAACGCCGTGCCTCCATCACAGGCGGGGCTTCGGTGGCTAAAAAGGCGGGGTTCATCAGTCTTTCCCACGAAAGGGTTGTACATATTGCAGCGCCATATCCCAAGGAAAAAAGATCCAAGTGTCTTGGCTGACTTCGGTGATATAGGTATCCACTTGCGGCTTGCCCGACGGCTTTGCATAAACGGTGGCAAAATGGGCCTTTGGATACATACTGCGGACCAATTCAAGCGTTTTGCCCGAATCCACCAAATCATCGACGATCAAAATGCCTGTTCCATCGCCCATCAAATCGGCCTGGGGCGCTTTGGTCATCACGGCGTCGCCGCGATCTTGATGGGCATAAGATATCACCGAAATTGTATCAACCACACGCACATCCAATTCGCGCGCAACGATCATCGCAGGCACAAGCCCGCCGCGTGTGATCCCAACAACCGCCTTCCATGCGCCTGCATCTGGGCCTTTGCCATCCAAGCGCCACGCCAGTGCGCGGGCATCGCGGTGCATTTGGTCCCAAGAGACGTGAAAGCCTTTTTCATGTGGCAAACGGTCGTTCATGCTGGCTCCTATTGTAGGGCGGCGATTTTCAGACCCAAAAGGGCCAAAAGCCCGCCAAAACTGCGGTCAATGATGGTCTTTAGGCTGATATAACGCGCACGCGTACGGTCAAGCGAGAAAATGCGCGCCACAAGGATATTCCATAGGGTTTCATTGCACATGACCACCGCCAACAGCGCGCCATAGACCCAAAGGGGAGTATCTTGTGGCACCGTGCCAAGGAAAATCGCGGAAAACATCACCGCAGGTTTGGGGTTGGCCAATTGTGTAAAAAGCCCTAATTTGAACGCAGAGGCGCTGCTGCGGGGGAGGGCGCGGCTGTCTGAGGTGTCAAAGGGTTGTCTTGCCCCCCGCCACAGCTGAACACCCATCCAAATCAAATAAGCACCGCCCCCCAGTTTTAGCGCCCATAAAAGGGCGGGGGCTGCTGCAAACAGAATGTTCAGCCCAAACATCGCGGCGCTGGCCCATACAACCGCCCCCGCACCGATCCCAAGCGACAACATCGCACCTGTGCGAAACCCTTCGGTCAAGCCCGTGCGCGCTGCCATCAAAACGGCAGGCCCTGGTGATATGGCGGCGAAAAGCGAGAGCGCTGCAAATGCTGCAAAAGCGGCGGGGGTCATGGCGGCTCCAGTCTGTTATGTCAGTGCGGACATTTGCGAAACCTGCGGGGTGGCCGCCCCAAAGTAAAGAGAAGAAAAATCAGTAGGGTGCGTGATTCACGCACCCTAGAAAAACAAATCTGTCAGCAACCATACCCCCAACGCACCGATCACCACCGCCGCCATGCGGTCTATCAAAGGCTTGGCGCGCAGTGCGCGGGCGCGGATGGTGGGCGTGGTCAGGGTCAGGGCCACCATCGTGAAGAACGACAGTTCGAGCACCAGCATCGAAAGATAGACCATCGCCCCCGATTGCAATGTGAACGGGTCGGGAAAGACGGTCAAAAACAACGACGAAAAAAACAAGATTGGCTTGGGGTTTGATACATTCAAACGATAGCCCGCCCAAAACCCATCGGCCGTTGGCATTTCATCCAATGGGGCATCGGCAAAGCGCCACATTTGCGCCGCGACATAGACCAAATAGCCGCCCCCAACGAGCGTCATCGCCGTCAATACTTGGGGAAAACGGTGTAAGATAAGCCCCAGCCCAAGCATTGTCGCAATGATCCAACTGGTCGCCCCAAACCCAAGGCCCAGTCCAAAGCGAATGGCGGGGCCGCGCACTTGGGCGATCGCCTTTTGGGTGATGGAAATCAGCGCAGGCCCCGGCGTGGATAAGGCAACCGCCTGCGCGCCAAGCACCAAAGCCAATTGCGCAGCGGTGACTGGCATTATTTCGTCGCGTCGATATCTGGCGCGTCCACAGCCTTCATGCCCACCACATGATAGCCAGCGTCAACGTGCAAATTCTCACCCGTGGTGCCTGACCCCAGATCAGACAACAGATAAAGCGCGGCTTTACCCACCTCTTCTTGGGTGACATTGCGGCGCAACGGCGAATTCAACTCATTCCACTTCATGATATAGCGGAAATCCCCGATACCCGATGCCGCCAGCGTTTTGATCGGACCCGCCGAGATCGCATTTACGCGGATCCCGTCTTTGCCCAGATCCTCGGCAAGATATTTTACCGATGCTTCAAGCCCTGCTTTGGCAATCCCCATCACATTGTAATGCGGCATGACCTTTTCCGCGCCATAATAGG
>CAWUUC010000207.1:0-3477 GCA_963924905.1 uncultured Paracoccaceae bacterium | reverse complement strand
AGCCGCCTTGGAATGCCAATCAAAACCAAACCACATGACCAAAATCGGCGCTATGCCAACAATGGGCAAGGCAGATATGAAATTGCCGATCGGCAAAAGCCCCGCTTTCAAAAACGGGCTGCGATCAATGGCTATGGCGGTGACAAAAGCGGCAGTGCAGCCCATCAGATATCCGCGCAATGCGCCTTTCACGAAAGTTTGGTAAAAGTCCGCCCAAAGTGTCGCCGTCTCGGCCCCGAACCGCGCGGCAATGGCGCTGGGAGGCGGCAAAATCACGGGCGATACGTCAAGTCCGCGCACCAATCCCTCCCATAAAACCAACAATGTGATGCCGAAAATCGCAGGGATAATCAGCCGCGCCGCCCCCGTCAGCCGCAAATGCGACAGCCGCACATTCACACCCCAAGCAACGATCCAAAACATCACCGCGCCAACTGTCCAAATCATCGCGACATCCCCATACGGAGCAATGTCGCGCGTTCAACAGCGCCGACTATGGCCACCAAACTGGCAGCCACCAGCGCCGCTGCAAACAGTGCCGCCCAAATCTGCACCGTCTGCCCGTAATAACTGCCCGACAAAAGACGCGCGCCCAGACCCGCGACAGCACCTGTCGGCATCTCACCCACAATCGCCCCCACCAAACTGGCCGCGATCCCAACCTTAAGCGAGGTGAACAAAAACGGCATCGCTGCAGGAAAGCGCAATTTCCATAAAATCTGCGCGGGGCTGGCAAAATAGGTCGCCATCAAGTCCAAATCAGCCCGTTCTGGCGAGCGGAGGCCTTTGACCATACCAACCAAAACAGGGAAAAACGACAAGAATGCCGAAATGATGGCTTTTGGGATCAACCCTTGCACACCCAAGGCATTCATCACCACGATAATCATCGGCGCAATAGCCAAAATCGGGATGGTTTGGCTGGCAATCGCCCAAGGCATGACCGATGCATCCATCGCGCGGTTGTGCACAATTCCAACTGCCAAAATCATCCCCATCCCTGTGCCTATCGCAAAGCCCAACAAAGTGGCCGAAATGGTGATCCACCCATGATAAATCAGCGATCTTTTTGATGTCACTTTGATCGCCAAAGTCGATTTAACCAATTCCGAGACAACCTGATGCGGTGTTGGCAAAACGGGTCGTTCTTGGTTCATCGATAGGCTGATCACGGTTGTCAAACTTGGGATCGCATCGCCCGCCCGCGCCGCCTGATCATACGTCCAAGCTGCGTTCATTTTGGCCGCCGCCGCGTACCAAAAGACTGTGATCGCGAAAAGGACCGTGAAAATGGGCAAAATCCGCCTCATGATCGCCCCCCAAGCGCAATCATCGCAACCGCCACGACCCCCAATCCCATCCCCGCAAATTGTAGCAAACTTGGACGCTCGCCAAAGACAACGACTGCCATCAAGGTGATCGCAATCAGCTGAAAAATCGCGGACAGCGATATAGCCACCCCTAAGCCGCCACCCTTCATCACTTGGACCATGACGAAATTGCCCAAACAAAACAGCAAAAGGGCCCCGATCAAAACGCGCAATCCCCCCCCAACCGCATAGGTTTTCAGCAGCGCATTGGCCGCCATAAACACAATCGTCGATCCCGCCAGCCACAGGTATGTCATGCCATTGACCTTTCGAACTGGCGCAAATACCTAAACCCGCCCTGAGGGTCGCGCAGAGACTGTGCCAATCTTGTCCCCCTAGTCATCAATATGCCCCGCGCGCAGCCCTTCGCGCACGCGATGTGCAATGGAAATGAATTCAGCGCTGTCGCGAATATCCAAGGGTCGCGCGCGCGGCAAAGGGCTGTCAATCACATCCGTGATTCGACCGGGGCGCGGGCTCATGACGACAATCTTGGTCGATAAATAGACGGCTTCAGGAATAGAATGGGTGACAAAGGCAATGGTTTTGCCTGTGCGATCCCACAATTTCAAAACCTCTTCGTTCAATCGATCGCGCACGATCTCGTCCAAGGCTCCAAAGGGCTCATCCATCAACAAAATATCCGCATCAAAGGCCAGCGCCCGCGCAATGCTGGCGCGCTGCTGCATACCCCCTGACAATTGCCAAGGGAATTTTGCCCCAAATCCCGACAATTCCACCAACTCCAAAACACGATCAATCCGCGCTTGGCGTTCTGCGCGATCAAAACCCATTATTTCCAACGGCAGCGCGATATTGCTTGCAATCGTGCGCCAAGGATACAGACCCGCCGCCTGAAAGACATAGCCATAGGCGCGGGCGCGGCGCGCGGCATCGGGCGTCATGCCGTTGACACTCAAGGTGCCACTGGTGGGCTGCTCCAGGGCCGCAATCGCGCGCAAAAACGTCGTCTTGCCACAGCCAGACGGCCCAATAAAGCTGACGAAATCGCCTTTGTTGATCGTCAAACTCACATCTTTCAGCGCCTGCACAGGACCATCATTGGTGTCAAACACCAAATTCAAACCCTGCGCTTCGATCACCGCTGTCGTCTTTTGCATTCTAAATCCTTAAACCCCCGTGGCCGACACACCCGTGCGGGTCACAGGGCGCGGTGCGGTCAAATCTTTCCATTGGCTCAGCGCACGGTTAACAGCGGGACGGGCCTCGCGCGCCACAAATTGACCATGGCCCTCTTTTGGCATGATCTGACCATCGGCAAAGGCAACACGCCCCCGCGTCAAGGTATATCGTGGCAAGCCAGTCACAACTTGCCCCTCAAACACATTGTAATCAATGGCAGATTGTTGTGTGCTGGCCATGATGGTTTTCGACGCTTTGGGGTCAAGAACCACCAAATCTGCATCAGCCCCCACCAAAACTGCCCCCTTCTTGGGATAACAATTCAAAATTTTCGCGATATTGGTGCTGGTCACAGCGACGAACTCGTTCATCGTCAGACGCCCCGTCCCGACACCATGCGTCCACAACATTGGTAAACGATCCTCAAGCCCGCCCGTGCCATTGGGAATTTGGGCAAAACTCTTTAGACCAAACCGTTTTTGCTCCGTCGTAAAGGCACAATGATCGGTCGCCACCACCGACAGGCTACCCGCCTGCAGCCCTGCCCAAAGACTGTCTTGGTGCGCCTTGTTGCGAAAGGGCGGGCTCATCACGCGCCGCGCCGCATGATCCCAATCAGGATGGAAATATTCACTTTCATCCAAGGTCAAATGTTGGATCAACGGTTCGCCCCAAACACGCTGCCCTTTTTGGCGCGCACGGCGGATCGCTTCATGGGCTTCTTCGCAACTGGTATGAACCACATAGAGCGGCACACCCGCCATATCGGCAATCATAATCGCGCGGTTCGTCGCCTCACCCTCAACTTGGGGGGGGCGAGAATAGGCATGGCCCTCTGGCCCAATATTGCCCTCGGCGAGCAATTTGGCGGTCAATTCCGCCACCAGATCGCCGTTTTCGGCATGGACCATCGCCAAACCGCCCAAATCGCCCACGCGCTTGAATGACTGATACATCTCATCAT
>CAWUUC010000206.1:0-3860 GCA_963924905.1 uncultured Paracoccaceae bacterium | reverse complement strand
CAACCAATTCCAAACTTCCATGATTTTGCGGGTGCTTTTGGAAACTGCCGTCTTGAAGGTGGTGCAGACTTCCGCTCTGGAAAGAAGCCAGAAGTTTGGATTGAATACCTTTTGACGCGCTTTACCAACCCCGGCGACCTTGTCCTCGACAGCTTCCTTGGCTCTGGCACCACTGCTGCTGTGGCGCAGAAAATGGGGCGGCGGTTTATTGGCATTGAAATGGGCGATCATGCGGTGACGCATTGCCAACCCCGCCTAAGCAAGGTGGTCGATGGCGAACAGGGCGGAATCTCGAAAGCGCAGAATTGGCAGGGTGGCGGTGGGTTTCGATTCTATCGCCTTGGCGCTGCGGTGTTTGATGAAACCGGCGGTTTGCAGCCTGACATCCGCTTTGCCACCCTTGCGGCCCATATCTGGTTTTCTGAAATGGCAGCACCTTGGAATGCCCCCCCAAGACCTAACCCCCTTTCTTGGCGCATCAGGCGGGCGGGGCATAGCTTTGCTGTATAACGGCATTTTGGGCGACAAATCGCTAAGCGGTGGCAATGTTTTGAACCTGCAAACCCTGCGCGTGATCCGTGCGGCGGCGGGTGACTATACTGGCGCCTTGATCGTTTACGGCGAACGCACGCTGCTATCGCCTGCCACGCTGGAGGCCGAGGGGCTGACGTTCAAGCAAACCCCGTATGATGTAAGGGCGCGCAAATGAAGCTGAAAAAGTATCAAGAGCTGACGATTGAAACCCTGTCGCGGTTTTTCCAAGAGGCGCGGGTGCATCAGCCAGCACAGGCTTTTAACACCCTTACAAACGAGCCGGAACAGGCCAAGCGCCTGCATGGGCGGGGCGGGAAGTATAAGGCCGTGGCGGGGCTGGACGGGGTTCCTTATGTCTGTTTGCGTCTGCCTACGGGGGGTGGCAAAACTCTGCTGGCCGCCCATGCCATTGCGATTGCGCGGGATCATTGGCTGGAACGGGATTATCCCGCTGTGGTCTGGCTGGTGCCGTCTGACACGATCAGGCGTCAAACGGTGGATGCCCTGAAGGATGCGCGCCACCCCTATCGCAGCACCTTGGATGATGCCTTTGAAGGCCGCGTTCGGGTGTTCGATATGGCAGATTTCACCCAAGTCTCGCCCCAAGACCTGCGCGCCAACCTGTGCATCTTTGTTGGCACGATCCAGACGCTGAAGGTGGATAAGACCGATGGTCGCAAGGTTTATGCCCATAATGAGATGATGGAGCCGCATTTCAGCGCAGTCTCGCCCAATACGCGTGGCTTGGAACGCAATGACGATGGGCCAATGAAAGGCGATATACGTTTTTCCTTTGCCAATCTTTTGTATCTGCATAACCCCCTTGTGATCGTAGATGAGGCGCATCAGGCGGTGACGGGTCTAGCCCATGAAATGCAAAGGCGGCTGAATCCCAGTGCAATCGTGGAGTTTACGGCAACACCAAAGGGGCGGTCGAACATTCTGCACAGCGTGACGGCGCAAGAGTTGAAAGACGAGCAGATGATCAAGATGCCTGTGGTGCTGGAAGAGCATGACAGTTGGCAATCGGCGGTCAATGGGGCGTTGCTGAAGCGGACGGAGTTGGAAGACATCGCCAAGAGGGATCGCGAGGCCTATATTCGACCGATCATTCTGTTTCAGGCCCAGAACAAGGATCAGGACGTCACCGTTGAGGTGCTGCGTGATCATTTGGTGACGGTTAAAGGCATACCGTCGAGCAGCATCGCCGTCGTGACTGGCAGTCAGCGCGAATTGAACGGGATTGATCTGAAAGACCCTGCTTGTGAGATTGACTATGTGATCACTGTGCAAGCCCTGAAAGAGGGATGGGATTGTTCCTTTGCCTATGTGTTCTGTTCGGTTGCCAATATCAGTTCATCAGGGGATGCCGAACAGTTGTTGGGCCGTGTGCTGCGTATGCCCTATGCGACCAAGCGCAGCGATCCTGCGTTGAACAAATCCTACGCCTGTCTCAATTCGCCCCGCTTTCAGGATGCGGTAAAGGGGCTGGTTGATAAGCTGGTTGCCATGGGATTCGAGGAAGAGGAAGTTCAATCTAATATCGAACACGCTTCGCCAAACATGTTGGATGATTTCTTTGGACGCCAGTCGCGCCAAAAACCTAGTTTTGATGTTCATGTGGATGCGCCTGTCGTGGATTTGAAGGGCATGGAAACCGTTGCGCCATACAAGATTAAGGTAGGGCCAGACGAAAACGGGAAGGCCAAGATCACTGTCACCGACTATCCCACCCCGCAAGAGGAAGAGCGGATCTTTGCGGTGATGCCAGCCAAGCATCATGGCGAATTCCGTGAGGCATTGGAGAAATATAAAACTGCAAACTACGAGAGCGCCTCCCCCGCCCAGCGCGGGGAAACTTTTGTCGCGCCTCGACTGATGGCGAAGGTTCAAGGCGAGTTCATTTTTGCGGAAAATGAACGATTTATGAACTATCATGATTGGTCGCTGCATCAACATTCCCACCAACTTTCACTGGCAGAGTTTTCAGTGCAGCAAGTGGCCGATACCTTCGAGATCGACCTAGATGGTGATAGGTTGACGGTCGCCTACAAGGATCAAACCGACAGCATGGCAATAGGTCACGCGGTTGATGGCTGGACAGAGCAAGGACTTGTCAATTGGTTGGATGGCAAGGTGCGCGACAAATATATTGGCCAAGGCGAATTGATCCGATGGTTGGGTGATGTGGTTTCGTTTCTGATACGCGACCGTGGTATCCCGCTTTCGTCACTCATGGTTTGTCAGTTTGTACTGGCAAGATGCGTTCAGCGAAAGCTGGCGGCAATCTATGAGACGGAAAGCCAAAAGGTTTATCAACTTAACCTATTCGCCCCAGAGGCCAGCCCAGAAGTTAGTTTTGAAAGCGGGTTTAGGTTTGAAGAGGGGATGTTTGCTGGTGTTCGGCTTTATCGCGGTCGCCACAGGTTTAATAGGCATTTCACGGGCAATAACCAAGTGCCTGCCTTTGATGGTAAAGGCGAGGATGGTGGTGACGGTGAAGAATTCAAATGCGCAATGATTTTGGACAGCCTGGACCCTGTAAAGCACTGGATCAGAAATGTGGCGCAACACCCGAACGCCTTCAGCCTTCCCAGAGCGAAAGGTCGTCACTATCCCGACTTTGTGGCAGAGCTGAAGGATGGGCGCATCTTGGCGGTCGAATACAAAGGCGATCACTTAAAGGCAACGCCAGAGGCCATTGAAGGCCTTGCCATAGGCCAACTGTGGCAGCGTCAATCAAACGGCACAGCGATCTATTGCCGCGTCGAGAAAGACCTGGATGGTTTGGATATGCGCGGGCAGATTTTGCGTGCAATTGGAAGCTAGAACATTCCTAATTGAGATCACTACTGTCGCACCTCCCCTGTTGGGGGGGCTGGGACCCGACAGTAAACAGCATCATCCCCAGTAGCCTTCCAGTATTTCTCGCAATCCTTTTCGGCAGCTTCGATGCCTGCCTTTGCAATTAGCTCGGTTGCGAATGGACATGTGTTGCCCGCCGCGATCCCTGTGATGAATAAGCCCGCCTTGATAGGTTAGACGGCGGGTATAAAGCGCTTGCCCAAGTGCATCCATTGCTCGGCAGCGGTTTGCCGTCAAACCGCGAGAAGGGCCTGCGCAAAATAAGCTGACGCCTTGCGCAGGATCTCATTCGCCTGTCGAAGCCGACGCACCTCGCGTTCCAACTCTTTGATCCGCTGGCGTTCAGCACTGATGACCCCGTCCCGTGCCCCGCGGTTCTATTCGGCTTGCCGAACCCAGACCCTTAATGCCTCTGGGATGCAGGCAATCTTGGGGGCAATCGCAGCAAATGCCGCCGATTG
>CAWUUC010000205.1:0-8259 GCA_963924905.1 uncultured Paracoccaceae bacterium | reverse complement strand
AAGGCGGCGATGCAGCCGTTTTTGGATCTGCTCAAGGCGATGGGGTCCAAAAATATCATCGTTTGTGAAACATCAAATGCCATTCATGGCAATGACGCCATGGCGGTCAATGACCGCCCCCGCTTGGCCCATGATCAATGGGCAAGCTTTGGCGCAGGCATAGAGGCTTTGGCAGAATTTGCCGCCGCCCAAGGCATCACTTTGGTCTATCACCACCATATGGGGACGATTGTCGAGGCCGAATGGGAAATTGACCGCCTGATGGCCGAAACGGGGCCGCATACGCATCTTTTGCTGGATACGGGGCATTGCCATTTTGCGGGCGGTGATCCTGTGCGTCTGGCCAAACGCCATATGGCGCGCGTGCGTCACATTCACGCCAAAAACGTCCGCCCTGCAATTTTGGCCCAAGTGCGCGAATTGGGCCTGTCCTTTCTAGAAGGTGTGCGGCGCGGCGTGTTCACAGTCCCCGGTGACGCGGAAGGCGCGGTTGATTTTCACGCCGTTCTAGAGGTGGCAGCCGCGCATAACTATCAAGGTTGGCTGGTAATTGAGGCAGAACAAGACCCCACCATCCGCAATCCGCTAGACTATCAATCTATGGGACTGCGCGCCCTTCGTGGTTTTGCACGCCGTGCAGGGCTGGATCGCAGTTAGAAAGGTCACAAGATGCAATTGCAGCGCAAACCAAAGGGCACGCAGGGTCTGGTGCATGATATTTCGGCCCAAGATGCGGGCTGGGGCTATGTCGGTTTTGGTTTGCACCGCTTGCGCGCAGGCGATCAAGCAAGTGGTCAGTTGGGTGACCGCGAAGTGATCCTTGTCATGGTCGAAGGCAAGGCGCATATCACGGGCGCGGGCCAAGATTGGGGCATTTTGGGCGAGCGGATGGATGTGTTTGAAAAGACGCCGCCGCATTGCATCTATTTGCCCAGCGGCGCATGGGCGGCCACCGCGACCACAGATTGCACGATCGCGATTTGTTCGGCCCCAAAATTAGGGGATTATCCTGCCGCCCAAATCGGCCCAATGGGAATTGAACTGACCCCGCGCGGGCAAGGCGCCAATCGGCGCTATATCAACAATATCGCTATGGAAGGGCGTGATGTGGCGGGCAGTCTGCTGGTCACAGAGGTGTTTACCCCCTCTGGCAATTGGTCATCCTATCCCAGCCACCGCCATGACGAAGATGACTTTCCTCGCATGACCTATCTAGAAGAAACCTATTACCACCGCTTAAACCCCGCCCAAGGCTTTGGCATTCAGCGCGTCTACACCGAAGATGGCACATTGGATGAAACCATGGCGGTCAAAAATCACGATGTTGTTTTGGTGCCGCGGGGTCATCATCCGTGTGGCGCGCCTTATGGCTATGAGATGTATTATCTCAACGTCATGGCAGGGCCGCGCCGCAATTGGCGGTTCCAAAACGATCCCGATCACGATTGGATTTACCAACGCGACAATCCCGCCACCTAAGTGTCACATAGTCTGCCTAGCCTGCCCCTTGTTATGGGCCAGATTTGCTGTGATAATTTTGGGCAGAAAACGGATTCATCAGGGGTATAAACACGTTGGAAAATATTGGCGCCTTACTAGAGGCATTGCCGCAAGCGGCATTGGTTGTGGCGCGCGATTCCAAAGTGTCGATGGCCAATAGCCAAGCGATTGCCTTGTTTGGCCCCGCCTTGCAGGGGCGTCATTACGGCATCAGCCTGCGGCAGCCCGAACTCTTGGCGGCATTGGAAGATGCGTTGTTTCGAAATATGCGTGCCAGCTTGCGTCTTGATCTGCGCCAAGGCGATCAAGAAGGCCGCTTTGCCATCACCGTTTCACCCTTGCCGATGGGGGCGGTCTGTGTGTTTGACGACGTCTCCCCCCAAACTCAAGCGGATCAGATGCGCCGTGATTTTGTGGCCAATGTCAGCCATGAATTACGCACCCCCCTGACAGCGCTGCAAGGGTTTATTGAAACCCTGCTTGGCCCCGCCAAAGAGGATTCAATCGCCCGTATTCGGTTTTTGACCACCATGGCCCAAGAAGCCGAACGGATGAACCGATTGGTAGGCGATTTGTTAAACCTGTCGCGCGTCGAGGCCCAAGAGCGCCTGCGCCCGAATACCGATATTGACTTGACCGGAACGGTGCATATGGCTGTTGACAGTCTGCGCCCCATGGCCGCTTTGCGGGATGTGGCGCTGATTGTGGATGTGCCAGATGACGATATCAATCTGCGCGCCGATGCCGATCAGATCACCCAAGTGGTGGTGAATCTGGTCGAAAACGCCATCAAATATGGCAGCGGGCAGGGCGGGCAGGTGCGGATATCATTGGCCCATAAATCGACCCCGCGTGGACCAGCCATCACCCTAACCGTCCAGGACCAAGGTGTTGGAATTGCAGATGAACATTTGCCGCGCCTCACCGAACGGTTTTACCGCGTCGATAGCCACAGATCGCGCCAACAAGGCGGCACGGGTCTGGGTCTGGCCATTGTCAAACATATCGTCAACCGACATCGCGGGCGTCTGCAAATTGAAAGCAGCCTTGGTCAGGGCAGTCAGTTTACCATCACCTTGCCCAAAGACGGGCTATAAACGCCCCAATCTCTGGGTGAGCAGATCAAAAAAGCCCTGCGCGTCCACATCCCCCATAAAGGTTGCGTTTTTGGGGCGCGTTGTCACCCCCCACCAATCGGCCACGGTCATCCCCAAGGTCAGTTCGGACTGTGTTTCGATTTCCACATTGATGTGGCGTCCCTTGAACAAATCAGGTCGGATCAAATAAGCGATGACGGTGGGATCATGCAGCGGACCCCCATCGCTGCCATATTTGGCGACATCAAAGCGTTCAAAGAAATCGGCCCATTCCGCCGCAACCCGCCCCAAATCGGTGCCCAAGGCGCGGATCGCCTCGACGCGCGCACGGGTCGCGATCACCTTATGGGTCACATCCAGCGGCATCATCACAATAGGCGCGCCAGATTTTATAACAATATCAGCGGCCTCTGGGTCGACATAGATGTTAAATTCGGCGGCGGGTGTGATATTTCCAACCTCAAAATAGGCGCCCCCCATCAAGACGATCTCTTGGACGCGTCCAACAACATCGGGCGCCTTTAGAAAAGCTTGCGCGATATTGGTCAGCGGCCCAAGTGGACATAGCGTGACCGTCCCCGCAGGATTTTGACGCAATGTCTCAATGATATAATCCACGCCGTGCTGGGATTGCAGCGCCATCGTGGGATCCACCATGACAGGGCCATCCAGACCCGTTTGACCATGCACATGTTCAGCCGTGACCAATTTGCGTTTGAGGGGGGCGTCACAACCCGCATAAACCGCAATATCGCGCCGCCCTGCCAACTCACAAATGATACGCACGTTTTTTTGGGTCAATGGCAGCGGAACATTGCCCGCCACCGCCGTGATGCCCAAGACCTCTATCTCTTCTGGGCTGCCCAGCGCCAATAGGATCGCAAAGGCGTCGTCCTGACCGGGATCAGTATCAATGATAATCTTGCGCGGCATAGCGGTCTCCTTTGGATCAAGAAACCTCAGCCGCGCAGATTTGTCCATATGATCAATTGTCGAAGTCGACCGTTTCGATCAGTTTCAATGCCTCTGAGCGCTTTGCGGCCACTTCGGCCAAAGGCAGGGTGTCTGGCACAAATGCGCCCCAGCTTTGCACCAATTCAGACCGTGCCACGCCGTCCTTGACTGGAAATTCAAAGTTGGTTTCGGCGTAAATGCGCTGCGCCTCATCGCTGGACAGCCATTCCATCAATTGCAGGGCTGCATCGTGATTTGGCGCTGCTTTGGTCATCGCCATGCCCGAGATGTTCAGATGGCTTCCCCCTGTCTCAAATGTGGGAAAGATCACATTCACCGATTGCGCCCAAGCGGCCTGTTCGGGATCTGCCAACATTTGACCGATATAATACGTGTTTCCGACCGCAATATCGCATTCCCCCGCCCAGATTGATTTGACCTGATCGCGGTCACCGCCTGCAGGTTTATGGGCCAAGTTGACCTTGACGCCTTGCAGCCAGTTTTGCGTGAAGTCCGCGTCATGATGCGCCAAAATCGCCGCCGTGAGTGCGATATTATAATCATTCGTGCCCGAGCGAATACAAATCCGTCCCCGCCATTTGGGATCAGCCAAATCCTCATATGTGGTGATCTCGGCTGGGTTCACGCGGTCTTTGCTGGCATAAACAATGCGCGCACGACTGGTTAGACCAAACCACTGACCATCAGGGTCGCGGTATTGTGCGGGAATATTTGCGTCAAGCACGGCGGATTGCACCGCTTGGGTCACGCCCGCTGCCACCACTTCGTTCAAACGCGCGATATCAACCGTCAAAACCAAATCAGCTGGAGATCGGTCGCCCTCGGCCAACAACCGTTCTGCCATGCCCTTATCCACGAAAGCAACGTTCACATCGATACCCGTCTGGGCGCTAAAGGCATCCAACAAGGGCTGAATCAACTCTGGTTGACGATGTGAATAGATGTTCACCTCATCGGCCATAGCGGGCAGGGCACTGCAGAGGAGGGCGGCGGTTACGCGGAAAAACATAGGGTTATCCTTTCTTGGGTCTGCGCCCTACATAACCTGACAGTTTTACTAGGTCAATATCCTGAGTGAAAAAATCAACAATTACTTTCTTGCTGGTACAAAGGCCTGCGGCGCAGGTATTTGTGCCAGTCTGAAAGGCTAGATTTGTTTTTGCGCCTTATCTTCGGCTTTGGCGCGGTTCCACAGATTGTCCATTTCCGCCAAATCTGACTGGTCCGGCGATTTGCCCTCGGCGGCCAATAAATCTTCGATCCGCGCAAAGCGGCGGGTGAATTTGGCATTGGCGTTTCGCAAAGCAGCCTCGGGGTCGACGCCCATGTGACGGGCCAAATTGGCCATAACAAACATCAGATCACCAAATTCCTCTTCGACCTCAATTTTGGTAAATTGGTCGCGCGCCTCAACCAATTCGGTCATTTCTTCGCGCATCTTATCCAGAACCTGATCGATACTGGGCCAATCAAATCCCACACGGGCGGCGCGTTTTTGCAATTTGACCGCCCGCGTTAAGGCGGGCAATCCCAAGGCGACACCCTCTAGCGTGCGCGCCGTGCCACGTTCTGCGGCCTTGATTTGTTCCCAATCTTTGGTTTGTTGATCGGCGGATTTATCGCGGCTTTCCCCGCCAAACACATGGGGGTGGCGTGCAATCATTTTATCGGCAATTTTCGTCGCAACGTCGCTGAAATCAAACAGGCCCGATTCTGCAGCAATTTGGGAATGAAACACCACTTGCAGCAAAAGATCGCCAAGTTCGCTGGGCAATTCGTCCCATGCCGCGCGTGCAATTGCATCAGCAACTTCATGCGCCTCTTCGATGGTATAAGGCGCGATGCTGGCAAAGCTTTGTTCAATATCCCAAGGGCATCCGGTTTTAGGATCGCGCAATTGGGCCATGATCTGCAACAGACGCTGCATCTGATCGCTGGCCTTTGACAAGGCGGCGTTGTGCAGAGGTGATTGTTCCGTGCTACCCATTGCTGAACCTCAAAATTTGCTGTTTGATGCCTTTGATCGGAGTCCATCATGCCCCTTATTAACCGTATTGCTGCTTTTGCCGAAGAAATGAAGGGCTGGCGTCATCATTTGCACGCCAATCCCGAATTGGAATTGGAATGCTATCAGACCGCCGCCTTTATTGAGGCGCGTTTGCGCGAGATGGGGGTTGATGAAATTCACACAGGTATTGCCAAATCTGGCATTGTGGCCATCATCAATGGGCAAAGTGCAGGCCCGACCATTGGACTGCGCGCCGATATGGATGCCTTACCCATGCAAGAGGCAACGGGCGCGCCCTACGCCTCCATTCATGGGGGCAAAATGCACGCTTGTGGACATGACGGCCATGTGACGATGCTGCTGGGCGCGGCGAAATATCTGGCCGAAACGCGGCGGTTTTCAGGCCGCGTTGCCTTGGTTTTTCAACCTGGCGAGGAAGAGGGCGCGGGGGGTATGGTGATGGTCAATGAAGGGATTATGTCCCAATTTGATATCAGCCAGATCTATGCGCTGCATAATGCGCCAAATGTCCCTTTTGGCCATTTTTTGACCAATCCTGGGGCGCTGATGGCCTCGGTCGATACGGCCAATATCACTGTCACAGGGCGCGGCGGCCATGCGGCGACCCCGCATGACTGTATTGATCCCATTGTGGCCGTGGTGGGTATGGTGTCCGCCGTGCAAACGATTATTCCGCGCAATGTTTATGCTTTGGATGAGGCGATAATTTCGGTGACGCAAATTCATGCGGGAACGGCCAGCAATATCATCCCAGACGAGGCGCGTTTTTGCGCCACCATCCGCGCCTTTACCCCCGAGGTGCGCAATTTGTTAAAAAAGCGCATCTATGAAATCGTCGAAGGTCATGGCAAAGCCTATAATGTGGGCATTCACATTGATTATGACTGGGGTTATCCCGCCACAATCAATCATGCGGCAGAGGCAGAATTTGCCGTTCGCGTGGCAACAGATTTGGTGGGCGCTGAGGCGGTGGACGGCAACTCTGTGCGTGAAATGGGATCTGAAGATTTTTCTTATATGCTAGAGGCTTGTAAGGGCGCTTATCTGTTCTTGGGCACTGGCCCAGGGGCGGGATTGCACCATGTTAAATTTGATTTTAATGACGAGGTTGCGCCCATAGGGGCCTCGTTTTTTGCAAAACTGGTGGAAACGGCGCAGCCAGTCTCGGATTCTTAAGGGCTGGGGTATCCCCCCAAAAACGCGCGGCGATGTAGATATAAAAGAGGATGTTCTATGGCCCTTGAAGACGCCAAATCTGAAATTGATACTGCATTTACCCGCATATCTCAGCGTGGACTGGCGTTTGAAAATGCCTTTGCTGGAGCCACCAGTTTTTTACGCCGCAATTACACCAAGGATCTGACGGGCGTGGATTTGGCGATCACGGGTGTCGCTTTTGATCAGGCCGTCACACATCGTGCTGGGACGCGTTTTGGGCCCCGCGCCATCCGCGAGGCATCGAGCCTGATGGCGTTTGATCCACCTCACGGCTGGCCCACAAACCCGCTTGAGACAATGAATATCATCGATTACGGCGATTTGGCCTTTGATTATGCCAAAACATCAGACTTCCCCGATGCGCTCACCGCCCATATCGCGGGGATTTTGTCGAAAGAGGCGGGCTCGATCACATTGGGGGGCGACCATTTTATCACTTTGCCGATCTTGCGCGCCTATGCGGAAAAGTTTGGTCCATTATCTGTGATCCATTTCGACGCCCATTCTGACCTTTGGGCCGATGATGATATGGCGCGCATTGATCATGGGACGATGATGTATAAGGCCGTCAAACAAGGCTATGTTGACCCAACCCGATCGGTCCAAATCGGCATTCGCACCTCAACCCCAGATTATCTGGGTTTTCATGTCATTACGGCGCGCGAGTTACATGAAAAGGGCCACGCTTGGGTGACAGAGAGGGCAAAATCCATTGTCGCAGATGATCAAACCTATTTGACCTTTGACATCGACGCTCTGGATCCCGCCTATGCCCCGGGCACGGGCACACCGGTTTGGGGGGGGCTGCACAGCTGGCAGGCGGCGGCCATTTTGCGCGACTTGGCGGGGATCAATTTGGTAGGCGGCGACATTGTCGAGGTCTCTCCCCCCTATGACACAACCGGCGCCACCGCCATTGCGGGCGCCCATATCGCTTATGAATTGATCTGCCTTTATCATTGGGCCCAGACACAAAAGTGAAAAAAATCATGACATTAATCGCCGTTCTTCTGGTGGGATTGCTGTTATATATCCGCCTTGCCCCCAGCGATGTGACGCGCTGGCATATTGCGCTTGATCCACGCCCATTGGGAATGGCCACCCTCAGCCAAGACCGTGTCACAGCCATGGAAGGGGCGGCCTATACCGATATTGCGCGATCGCCAGACATTTTTGCCCAACTTAAATCCATTGCGGCCGCGACCCCCCGCACATCTGTTTTGTCAGAACAATCAGATCACATCACCTTCGTCACCCGATCAAAATGGTTGGGCTTTCCCGATTATACCACAGCGCAAATGACCCCTGCGGGTCTAACGATTTATGCGCGCTTGCGCTTTGGGCGCACAGATATGGGCGTGAATGCCGCGCGCCTGACCGAATGGCGCAAATTGCTTGCCGCGCCTTAATTCTTCTCTTTCTCAAATATCCCGGGGTCTG